>DATBUB010000135.1:0-4848 GCA_036516555.1 Bacillaceae bacterium | reverse complement strand
CGGGTGCTTCCTCTGTCAAATGGCCTTTATCATCCACAGGGCACAAAACGCCCAGATCATATTTCTGGCCAACATAAAAGTCATCTTCCCCGTGTCCGGGTGCCGTATGGACGCAGCCTGTTCCTGAATCCACCGTCACGTGTTCTCCCAGCATAACCAGTGAATCACGTTCGTAGAATGGATGTTTGGCCACAACATACTCTAACTCTTGTCCTTTTACCGTTTTGATGGTATTGACATCATTCCAGCCTATGACAGATGCAACTTCTGCGAGAAGATCCTCTGCCACCACATACTGCTTGCCGCCGGTTTCCACAACACTGTAATTCAATTCCGGATGAACAGAGATTCCAAGGTTTGCAGGAATGGTCCATGGGGTTGTGGTCCAGATGACGATATTGGCCCCTTCCTGCAAAACGCCTTTTCCGTCCTTCACCGGAAATGCCACGTAAATGGATGGGGACCGCTTATCTTTATATTCAATTTCTGCTTCTGCCAGTGCCGATTCGCTGGAAGGCGACCAGTAAACCGGTTTTTTCCCTTTGTAAATATAACCTTTTTTGGCCATCTCACCGAAGACTTTGATTTGCTGTGCTTCGTATTCAGGCTTCAGGGTGATATAAGGATTTTCCCAGTCCCCTCTTACGCCAAGCCTCTTAAATTCATTGCGCTGGTTATCAATTTGCTCATATGCGTATTTTGCGCAAAGCTCGCGGAACTCGGCCACTGTCATTTCCTTTCGCTTTACGCCTTTGTTGGCCAGTGCCTGTTCGATCGGCAATCCGTGGGTATCCCATCCGGGAACATACGGAGCGCAATAGCCAGACATGGACTTATAGCGCACGATAAAATCCTTCAGCGTTTTATTCAGCGCATGGCCCATATGCAGGTCTCCGTTTGCATACGGCGGACCGTCATGAAGAACATACAAAGGTCGTCCTTTTGTCCTTTCTTGAACCTTTTGGTAAATGTCAAGCTCTGCCCATCTTGCTTGGATTTCCGGTTCTTTTTTCGGCAAATTCCCCCTCATCGGAAATTCGGTTTTTGGCATGAGCAGGGTATCTTTGTAATCCATCATTCTTTCCTCCAATCTTTCCTGTACAAAAATAAAACCTTCCCGCCCCAATAGGGACGAGAAGGCTGCTTTCCCGCGGTACCACCCAAATAGACGACATGGCATTAACCATATCTGTCCTCTTTGCATCCGTATCGTGGATATACGCTATCATCTACGAGCTGAGATCTTCGCTTTCGAATCAAGTACTCAAGGGTGATATTCCATGGCTCCCCTATACCGGGCTCACACCTTCCCCGGTTCGCTGTGTCAATAGGCTGTTGAGGCATGTACTGTCCCTCTCATCGTTTTGGCTCATTATATAAATTGGTTTTATTATATGAGAATTTGATGTTCCGCGTCAAGGTCACTCGTCGATTTCCTGAAGGTTTTTCAGCTCTGTCGCATCCAGCTCAAACTCCATCAGGTGATCCCAGTCATCATTTCTCAGAAGGTCCAGCTGCGCCTCGATGAGCATTTTGAAACGGGTCCTGAAAACTTTGGACTGCTTTTTAAGTTCTTCTATCTCTAGAGCGATTTTTCGCGCTTTTGACAAAGCTTCATTTACAATGCGGTCAGCATTTTTTTCCGCTTCCCGGATGATCAGTTTCGCTTCCTTTTGTGCATTTCCCCGTACCTCTTCAGCTGCCTCCTGGGCAACTACAATGGATTTGTGCAGCGTCTCTTCAATATTGCTGAAATGGCCAAGACGCTCATTCAAACCGGACAGCTTTTCTTCGAGCTCTTTCTTTTCCCTTATGATCAATTCATAGTCCTTGATCACCTGGTCAAGAAACTCATTTACTTCATCTTCGTCATATCCGCGAAATCCCCTGCTAAACTCTTTATTATGTATATCGACTGGCGTTAAGGGCATGATGCCACCTCCACTGCTACTCTTACTGCAAGTATTTTTCTTTATTATACAAAATTTCGACTGCTAATGGCTATATTCTTTTCAATAATTGACACTATTTTAAAATCCCCGCCATTATTCGCCATCTGTCCTTCTTGGTCTTCCCTCCAACTTCCAACACTTTGCAACGGCCAAAGCCCCTCGCAGAGATGACGTCACCTTCCCCGCATTCAAAAGATAGCTGTTCCACAGTGCTCCAGTTCACCTTAACAAGCTCATGCTGGATAAGTCCCTGTGCTTTTTGTCTGGAAAGCTTGAATACGGAAGCCAGTACGGCATCGAGACGCAGGGAACTGACCGTTGTTTCGATTTCTCTCCAGGTTTCCTCGGACTGAATGGCATCGTGGAGTTTCCTTTTGGTGACCGTAACTTTTGCTTTGCCGATTTGAGTAAGCTGGAGTGTAACAAACTCCTCCACCTCATCTGCGAGGAAGAATTGAATCCTGTCCCCGGCCAAAACAATGTCACCAAATTTCTCCCTTTTCAGCCCAATGGACATGAGGGAGCCAAGGACCATCCGATGGTCGAGATGGATAAACTTTTTTGGGTACTCGATTTCAAACAGACCGATTTGGAAATCGCTGCCGGCCGGTTCAAAGTAGGAGGGGTAAATCAATGCCCGCTTCCTTTCGCACCGGCCGCTGCCTCCGAACAGCATATGTTGCACCTCGCCCTGGCTGCCGATGATTGATTGAAGGATCATTTGCTGCCGGGGATCTAAAAAGTCAGTCAGCCGGGGAGCATAGGTATCTTCCGCCAAGTGCTTCCATTCAATGACTTGGTCGATAAAATCTTTCTCCTCCGGCCTAAAATGCTGATAGATTGAGGACATCTATGCAACCCACCTGGATATTTGATCAAGTCCCATCGTTGCCAAACGAAGAACAAAAAATGCAACGATTGGTGAAATGTCAATCATTCCAAGCGGGGGGACAATTCTCCGGAAGGGCTCCAAGTAAGGTTCGCAAATCCTTGCTAGCAGCTGGCCGATGGCCGTCTCCCTCGCATTTGGAAACCAGGACATTAAAATATAAATGATCATTGCCCATGAATAATATTGTATTGCTGTCTTTAAAATCCAAAATACCATATCCATATTTCTTACGGCCACCTCGTATCATGAAAATCATTCTCTTCCATCAGCTCAGAAATGTTTCCGGAGACTTCCACATTGTCAGGCGTACAGAGGAAGATATCCCTTCCCACCCTTTGGATGTCTCCCCCAATGGCATAAACGGTACCGCTGAGAAAATCGACAATCCTTACAGCCTGATCATGCTGGATCCGCTGCAGGTTTACGACTACAGCCCTGCGATTGACCAAATGGTCAGAAATTTCCTGAGCTTCTGCATAGACCCTAGGCTCAATCAACATCACCTTTGAAGCCATTTGGACGCTTTGCAGGCTTACGACATTTTGTTTTTTGCCGGAAACCTGTTTGGCCGGAGGCTGCTCAACCTCGGCCTCCCTTGTCATCATTCTTTGTTCTTCTGCATATTCATCCTCTTCTTCCAGCAGGAAAAAGTTCTTAAATTTTGTTTTCAATCCCATCCTTAATCCCCTCCTATGATTCTTCTCCAACCAGGGCCGTTCCCAAACGTATAAAAGTGGCCCCTTCTTCAATGGCGATTTCAAAATCATTCGACATACCCATGGATAGTTCATCGCACGGCGCGTATGGAAGATCCATTTTTTGAATCTCCTCTTTCAGCTTCCTCAGCCTGACAAAACACGCCCGAAGAGTATTTTCATCTTCCGTGGCGGGTGCCATGGTCATCAATCCGATCACCTGTATGTTCGAATATGGCTTGAGTTCCTGTATGAATGTGCGGAGATCGTCAGGGTCGATTCCGTGCTTAGATTTCTCCCCGGAAACATTCACCTGAACAAAGCATTTTACCGGGACCATTGCACGTTTATTGATTTCTTGGGCAAGCGAGAGCCGATCCAATGAATGGATATAGGATACTTTATCCACAACGTTCTTTACTTTTCTTGACTGAAGCGTACCGATAAAATGCCAAACGGGCTTGTCCCCAAGAAGTTCCCGCTTGCCAAGCAGGCCTTCGTCCCTATTTTCGCCAAGATGGAGAAGGCCCGCTTCCAGTGCCTCCATGGCCCTTTCAGCTGTCACATATTTCGTGACGGCAACAATGCGGATATCTTCCGGTTTTCTGCCCGATCGTCTGCATGCCTCTTCTATTTGTTTTTGAATAATGGACAACTTGTCTTTTACAGTCATGAAACTTGGCTCCTATTGTATCTTTCTGTCAGCTTTTTTCATATATTTTCTTTAGTGTACCATAAAAGCATTAGGTAGAACACGGATTAATCATTATTTCGGTTCCCCGAGCTGATGCTGGGCATAGCCGCTTTCCACCAACCTGACTAATATGACATCAGCCCCAATCTTGACGATATGCTTCCAGGGAATGACGATTTCTTCCTCCTTGCCAAAAAATCCGAGCAGTTTACCCCCGCTGCCTATTATGATCGTCTCAATCTTGCCGCTATCGATATTGATCTCAATGTCCCCTATATTCCCAAGTTTCCTTCCATCAGAGATATTGACGACATCCTTGAGCTGAAAATCGGAAATTCGAACCATGCTTCATCCCTCTTTCCCAAAAGGTCTTGAACCCCATGGTATATATGTATGCTTTGTGCCTGCACGTTCATGAATGAAGATAAAAAGCCGGTCCTTGCGCATAGCGCAGGGATTCCGGCTTTCACTGAATATTTTTATTCATTTGTTTGATTGCTGCTTTTTCCAGCCTTGAAACCTGAGCTTGGGAGATTCCGATCTCTTCCGCCACTTCCATCTGGGTTTTCCCCTGAAAGAATCGCTTTCTGATGATCATTTTCTCCCTTTCATTCA
>DATBUB010000134.1:0-6782 GCA_036516555.1 Bacillaceae bacterium | reverse complement strand
TATCCGCGAGTGACGTCAGCGTGTATATGACCAGCAGGCACAAAGGGGGGATTGATGATGTCTTTAGTCGAAATGAGCTTGCCTGATACGGTAAAAAAACAATTCAGTTTCAAGATGAGAGCCTATATCGGAATGTTCGGTTCGTTGGTTCTCATGCAATTGGTGGGAATGTTCTTTTCTTTTGGAGGAACGTTTACTACAGGCATCGGAAGCCAGGGAATCATGGTGAACTTTTCTTACCATTCAGCGGACACCATCATCGTTTTTACCATGATATGGTCTTTTATTTCAGCCATCCTGATAACAACCAAAGCAACGAGATACGATGACTTTGCATTTGTCACGAATCGAGTGAGCAGCCACGTATCCAACGCCCTTTTCTTGCTTGCGGCAAGCATAGCGGGTGGAGTGACATCGGTGCTGGCCGGATATGTTATGAAAATCATTCTTTATTTTTATAAAAACATCCAATATGGGAGCGGCACGCTGACCATAAAAGAATTGGCTATAGGGTTTGCAGCGGCAGCGCTGTATGTGTTTCTCTTCGGTGCATTGGGCTATTTGACGGGAACCCTGATTCAGATCAGCAAGGTATTCATCATCCTTTTGCCGGCTGCCTTTGTCGGTATGGTTACAGTCGGAGCCATCAATGGAAAGGAAGAGACTCTCAAGGCAGTCTTCAACTTCTTTGCGGCTGAGTCTTCTCCCTTTATCTTTTTGATCAAGGTGATGGTGTTCTCCGCGATCCTCTTTACCGGGGCAGCGGCCTTGTCAAATCGAATGGAGGTGCGAAAATAATGGCCATTGTATCACTGATGCTTATATTCCTGGTCTTTTTTCTGCCGGCCATGCTTTTTGCCCGGATTGGTAATCCTTCGAGCAAATTACTGAGAAGAAAAAAGGTCGCAATTGGATTGCTATTGGGATATGTCGGTTTACTGGTTCTTGCGGGCATTGTCTATGAATGGCTTCCCGGAAAGAATCCCGAGCTGAAGATGGTTGGCGAGAGAGAGGCAGATGAAACTGGGAATCAGCTTTATGAGGATCTGTTGGAAGGGAGGATAGACAGCGTGGCAGCGGCTTATATCAAAGATGAATGGGACTTTGAAGTCACAGGAAATTCACTCCGTATCTTCGGTCCGTCTGAACATTATTCGGATGTTGAAATAGTGGTAGAAAGGAAACAGGAAGAGGATGGCAGGGTGGAAGGCTTCTCTATTGCTCATGCTGCCGTGGACGGAATGGATCTCACCTCTGAAATGGTTCGGATTGGGGTGGAGCCAACAGGCGATACTCTCACCATCATTAATAGTGGGGAAACAAGGCTGGATTTTCAGGTAATCAAAAAAGACTTTGTCGTCAATCAATTTACCGGGGAAAAGTCATCTGTGGAACTGGGGCACAGCATGACAAGCCGGCAGATCCTATACCTGCGGATTCCAAGAAATCTCGATCTCGTCAACGATCAGGGTCTCTTCCTGAATTACGTCGGCCACTAACCCCTTTGGAGGTCGGGGGACAGGCTTTTTGGGGACAGTCCCCAAAAAGCCTGTCCCCAATATTCCGTGTTTAAATTTTGCATGATTGGAAATCATGCTAAGGATTTTAAACACGGGAGGTTGGATGAATGAAGAAATTCAAAATGATTTTGAGTATGTTTGTGCTGTCTGTCGCAGCGAGCGCTTGCGCTTCAGATGAGGAGGCAAAGGATAAGCAATTGAATGAGGAAGCGGCACCTGTAAGCGCGAAGACTCCGTACAACGTGAAGATCATCAACAGCAAAGGCAGCACCATCGGCTCGGCCATCCTTTCTGAAGGTTCAAAAGGCGTCAATATCCAGCTGATGGCAGAAGGGCTGGAACCAGGAAAAAAGGCCATCCATATTCATGAAACAGGTAAATGCACGGCTCCTGATTTCAAATCTGCAGGAGAGCACTTCAACCCTCTGGGAAAAGAACATGGGTTCAATAATCCAAAAGGATTTCATGCGGGAGACTTGCCGAATATAGAGATATCCGCACAAGGGAAGGTGGAAGTGGAGCTGAATGCCACGGAGGTAACCCTCCAGCCGGGTCAAAAAAACTCCCTGCTTGATGCAGACGGCAGCGCCATCGTCATCCATGAAGGCCCGGACGACTACAAAACGAATCCTGCCGGGAATGCGGGTGACCGCATCGCGTGCGGAGAAATTGTAAAAGCACAATAACATCTTATCGCCTGAAGCCTCGGCTTCGGGTTTTTTCTTTCTTGCAACCCTATGGTAATATCATCCAAAGGGGGTGGAGAGAGTATGGAAGTCCGAATGACAAGAGATCATGAACTGGTGGCCAATCTCAATAAACCGGTTCATGATCTTCACGTTAAGCTGTATCCAGAATTCTTTAAGGATTATGATCTTGATTGTATGAAAACTGTGTTTCAGGGACTCATGGAAAAGGAAAATAACCAGTTTTTACTTTTGATGGATGAAGGGGAGCCCATCGGCTATGCATGGATTGAAGTAAGGAATTGCCCTGAAAACATATTTAAGAAGGGATATACTAGCTTATACGTCCATCAGATCAGCATTCTTGAGTCACACAGGAAAAAGGGCGGCGGAGTTTTTTTAATGAAAAACATTTATAAGATGGCCAAAAGCAAAGAAGTCGATTTAATAGAATTGGATTACTGGACAGACAACGAAGTAGCCAAAAGATTTTACACAAAAGAGGGTTTTAAGGTTAATCGGGCGTTTTTATATAAACGAATATGAAAATAACCGCATCCGTGTGTGCGGTTATTTTCTTTCATCTGTTACAGCTCCCACGTAAACCATCGGGCATGCCCGTCCGTTTCGCCGATGATGTTTTCATATAACACCCCATCCAGCATATAATCCAGGTGGAGCTTCCCGTCCCACATGTTATTATACAGGTGAAAGACGTCCCGCTGTCTGCCGATCTCTTTAAAGGTATCCATCAGCTGGACCTTTACATGCTCAGGAATCTGATTTGCCACATGCGTATGAAAGATACAGACGGCTTGATCCAAAGGAATGTCCCTTATCACTTCTCGGAGCAAGGCGATTCCGTCACCTTCCATGAGCTTGGCAGGTTGCTGAATAAAGTAATCTGCTGCTTGTTCAAAGAGCTGCAATCGTTCTTTATGCTCGGGCCAAATCAGCGCTTTTAGCCATAAGGCGGTGTCCGGATCGGTCAAATCGCAAACATGCAGATCGAGCCCCGTCCTCGAAGCGACCGGCGGGCTGTTTTTTTGAAAAACAGGCTTTCGGCCGCCCTTGATTTCGGATTCAATATGGACAGGTGAGGATGGATTTCCATACACCTCATTGTCTCCATAGGAATACTTGTACTGGTCCCACAGCAATTGAAGCCCTGCGCTCGTTCCGATTTCAATGAGGGACAGCGGCTTTTTCGCTATGTCATATACATGGCAAAAGCTCGGATACAGATAAGCGGTGCGCCTGACTTCATTCGTCTGCACCCGCCTTGTTTCCAGGATGGAAATGACGGCATCCCGATTTTCCAAACAAAAATCTTTGAAGTGTGGGAAGGAGTCCTTCACATTAAGCGGCACATCTGTAAGGCTGGGATAATACTCTCTTAGTGGATGATCCGCGTTTTTCATCAATAGAAAATGAACCGCTCCGAACAAGAGGTTCGGAACAGGCTGTCCCTCCATCGCCATTGAACTGACGGCGAGAACCTCATCATCTTTTGCAATCTGATGAGACAAATGTTCATACAGCTTACTGGACCCCTTGCACTCTTTTTCGGCGAAATTTCTGAACCAGGCAGACAATCTCTCTTTATTCACTGGAAAACCTCCTGCTTTAAAGTAAATAAATCTCATCACCCGCATGAATGGTACCCGTTTTTACCACCGAGGCATAAACGCCGAATTGATTGTCCCGCTCTTTTACCACGGTTTTCAGCAAGGACGGATCCCGTTCGCCGGTTTCAGGGTCTACCGTGATGATCATGCAGCGTTCGCAAGGGCGTATGATCTCCAATTCGGCCTCCGACCCTATTTTCAAGCGTCTTCCAAACCATGTTTCTTCTAAATATGATTTCTTTTCAAGCAAGGAGAAAACTAAATTGGGCCTGAAACGACGAAAATCCAATTGGCTCCCCCAGGTGTTTTCCATGCTTTCGAGAGAAGTATCTGTAACAAGCAGGATATGCTCTTCTTCAATAGGACCTAAAGGCACATGCGCGGGAGAGTAGCTGACGGGAGACAGTTTTCGGTTTGCCTTAGTTTCAAGGTTGTGGAGAAAGTCGTCATTCATCCACTCGAAAAGCTGGCCTTCAGGTGTAGTGATTTCGACTCGCGGAAATTGATCCATCCTTTCTTCACCTGAAAATGTTGCCTTGTAACGTGCCATCTCTGGAAATTGAGTGATGGTCAGAAACTTACCGGGCCGCGATTCGTCCAAAAGGGCATGGCTTCTGTCCCCGTATAGCCCGTAGTCCATTATGTTCGTTTTCTGTACGCTTTCCCCGGCAAAAGATTTAACCGGATAGCGGATGATTTCTTTCATATGTCCAACTAACATGTCCATTCTCCTGACGTTATTTTCATTTTGAACCATCTGATCCATTCTTTGCCCATTTTTTATAAATAAAGATTATCCCAGCACATACAGCAGCCATTCCTATAAAAGAAAGAGACAAAAAAGCGGGATTGATCACATATCCGAAAGCCACTTCGTTTTGTAAACTCGTCACTTTACCATGGAAGTCAGGCTTATACATTTTGGTTTGGATATAGCCCGCAAAGACAGATGTAGCCGCATAACCAATATGAATGATAAAAGCAAAAGCTGAGGCCTGTATCCATGTTTTCATCCTCTCACTCCAGACTATAGCAATATTCGACAAAGGGCGGCTATTTTCCTTTTTGGCTGATATCCGTTGCTTGACAGCATTTTACAGATGGACAATGATGGAATGGAAAGAATCTTTTGAAAAGGAGAGGTCCGCCATGAAATATCGCAGACTTGGACGATCGGGCTTAAAGGTAAGTGAAATCAGTTTGGGCAGCTGGCTTACGTATGGAAAGTCAGTGGAGGAGAATACAGCCGTAAAGACTATCCATAAGGCATATGAATTGGGCATTAACTTCTTCGACTCTGCCAACGTGTATGAACGCGGGGAGGGCGAACGGGTAATGGCGGAAGCCCTGAAGATATTCCCGAGAGAATCGTATATTATCACGTCGAAAGCCTTCTGGCCGGTTGGCGAAGGCCCGAATGACAAGGGACTCTCCCGGAAGCATGTCTATGAACAGGTACATAAAAGCTTGAAGAATATGAAACTGGATTATCTAGATATTTTTTATTGCCATCGTTATGATCCAGAAACACCGGTGGATGAAACGCTCCGTGTCATTGACGATCTGATCCGCCAGGGGAAAATCCTCTATGCAGGGGTCAGCGAGTGGACAGCTGCCCAGATTGAAGAAGCGGTTGGGGTCGCTGATAAGTATTTGCTTGACCGGATTGTGGTCAATCAGCCGCAATACAATATGTTGCATCGCTACATTGAAAAAGAAGTCATCCCCGTTTCCAGCAAGCACGGCATTTCGCAGGTTGTCTTTTCACCCCTCGCCCAGGGGGTTTTAACGGGCAAATACACGAGCGGTAACATCCCTTCCGGCAGCCGCGCAGCCAATGAAGAGATCAACCGTTTTGTAAAGGACTACTTGAACGAGGATGTACTTTCGAAGGTGAAGCAGCTTGAAGGTTTGTCAAAAGAACTGGATACTACCCTGCCGGCTCTGGCCATTGCCTGGGTTCTGCGTCAGCCAAACGTAGCCAGTGCCTTGGTAGGCGCCAGCCGTCCGGATCAGATTGAGGCCAATGTACAGGGATCCAGCCTTGAACTGTCCGAAGATGTCATTGAGCAAATAGAAGAAATCATAGCATAACATGGAGGCAGCCGTTTTCCTTACGGGGGGGCGGCTGTTTTGCGGAGGGAATCCGTTATGGGAGAATTGAAAAAAGCCATCCGTCTTAGGAGTGAAGGACGGCTCGAGGAAGCAAATGTCCTTCTGGTGGAGCTGGCGGCAAGGGAGCAGGGGAATGCATATATTCAATATCAATGCGCTTGGAGCTTTGATGTTCTTGGGAAAGAGGCAGAAGCCGTTCCTTTTTATCAAACTGCCCTTCGTCTTGGGCTAAAAGATGATGAAGATGCTCAAGGGGCGTACTTGGGGTTGGGAAGCACGTATCGGACGCTCGGGGATTATGAGAATTCACGGAAGGTGCTGGAAGAGGGAATCAGCCGGTTTCCAAACCATTGGGGCCTAAAAGTATTTTATGCCATGACGCTTTATAATTTGGATGACCACAAAGGGGCCATGGATCTTTTATTAAAAGGGCTGGCGCAGACAAGTATGGATCCAAGCATTTCCCCATATAAGAAAGCAATCGAGTTTTATGCGGATAAGCTGGATGAGGTATGGAAATGAAAAACCCCCGGCCCACTTTCAGGCCGGGGAATCATTCTATTAACGAGCTCCCGCATCGATCAAAATCTGTTCTATTTCGCTGAAGCCTTTTTCACGCGCCAATTCAAGAGGAGTTTTGCCATCGCCATCCGGAAGGTTGACATCAGCACCATTCTCTATAAGGAGCCTGATGATTTCCTGATGGTTTATTCCGCCATCGCTCAGGACAATCGCCTCGAGCAAGGCGGTCCAGCCTAGTTTGTTGACATGATTCGCATCAACGTCCGTCTTTTCCAGCAGCAGCTGCACAGTCCCAACATGTCCTCTTTCGG
>DATBUB010000133.1:0-3991 GCA_036516555.1 Bacillaceae bacterium | reverse complement strand
CTTTGCGCGCCGTAAAAAGCCGACTGAGGAAGTTGTTCAGCCCTTATCACCTTCAGAAGCCCAGCAACTTTCTGAGCTGTTAAATAAAAAGGATTCACACCAATGATTTTCTTTTCCATCATCCTCTTTGTCTTGACGATGCTCATCATCTTTTATCCGCTGTTTCAACACAAAACAGCCGCAGAGCCGACGCTGCAAGATATTTATACCAAAAATTATCTGGCCACCGAAGCACGCTTGAAAAAGAGTTTAGACAATGGCGTGATCACGCAAACGCAATATGAGCAAAAGCAAGCGGAAGCTGCCCGTGATTTATTAAAACTCACGAAAAAACATCAAAGTCAATTGTCAACTGGTGCGCGCACCGTCATTTCTGTGGTGGCATTGATCTTCCCTGTGGCAGCCATTGGCGGCTTTTGGGCGCATTCATATACACAAGATGTGCAAGAATATGATCAAAAACGCAGTGAACTCACGCCTGAGTTACAAGCGTGGTTAGATCGCATTCCGGACAGCGAATTAGAAACCTTCAAAAGCATCGTGGAAGTGGAACCTCAGCCACCTAAGCCTGAATTGTTTGAAGATTTGCGTTATGTGTTCCCAACGCTCTTTTACATGAGTGCAAAACAGACATTTCGGAATTCAAAGAAGGGGTACACTATCCCAAACAGGCTAGTTAAGGAAAGGACGGATATATAATGGGCCGAGTATCCAAAGTCATCCGCTTTGTCATAAAAGCTGCACCGATTGTGTACCCGATCGCCAAGAAGATCTTTGAAGAACGAAAACGAAAAAAAGGGTCGCATTATCAATATGAAAAAATGAAGCACTCACGCTGACAAGAAAAAAAGATGCCGCCATCCAATGATGGAAGCATCTTTTTTCATTTTTCCTTATTAAACCTTAAACTTACGGATAAGCTTATCCAAATCTCCCGCGGCTGTTGACAGCGTTTCTGCATTGGCGGCAATTTCCTGCATAGAGCTTGTTGTCTGCTCAGCCGATGCCGATGTCTCCTCTATACCTGCAGAAGCCTCTTCCGAGATAGAGGCAATATTGGAAATCGATGCATTCATCTCTTCGCTTCTGCTGACAATCTCGGCAAGTTCCTCCGAAATGACCTCAATCCCCTCAACAACCTGTTTAATGGAATGCGTTATTTTTTCAAACGTCATTCCTGTCAGCTTGATTTGTGCAGTGCCTTGTTCGACCTGTTCAAAGCTCTCCTGCAGGGACCCCACGACTCCGTCCGTCTCCTTTTGAATGGTGGAGACAATACCCGTGATGTCTGAAACAGAGCTCGCCACTTGTTCAGACAGTTTCTTGACTTCACCGGCCACGACAGCAAATCCCCTGCCGTGTTCACCAGCTCGGGCCGCTTCAATCGCTGCATTGAGCGCAAGCAGGTTTGTCTGTTCAGCTATATTGGAAATCACATTGACCAGCTGTGAAATTTGTTTGGAGTGTGCATCCAATTTCTGAACCTTTTCCACCGCATTTCTTACATTTTCATCGATACGCTGCATCTTGAAGATCGATTCGGTCATGGCTTCGTTTCCTTGTTCAGTCAGTTTCATCACATCGCGGGAAATGTTACTCGCTTTTCCGCCATGCTCATTTGCATCATTGATATGCTCCGAAAGGGTCGTCATCGACTCCGCCAGTTCAGATGTTGAGGTGGCCTGAGCTTCCGAGGCGATCGCCAGCTCTTCCATCGTGGATGCCACCTGTCTGCTCCCCGTGTTTACTTCCAGCGCCGACTGGCTCAGCTCTTCACTTTGTTTCGTCACCATTTCGGATACATTTCCGATTTCCGATACAATGGTTCTCAGCTGGCTATTCATACTGTTTACTGCACTGACCAGCTGTCCCACTTCATCCTGGGACCTGGTTTTTAGCTGGTCATGGGCTAAATCCCCCTCAGCTATTAGCTGCATCCTTTGGGCGACCCTGATAATCGGCCTGGACAGGGAGTTGGCCATGTAGTATGCAACCCCCAGACCGAGAAGAATGGTGATGGCGGATATGATGATACTGATGGATACGGTTTTTGATCCTTCCCGGATAATTTCTCCGCCGTTTTTCTCAATGTTCGTTGCCCTCGTGTCGGATAAACTTTTAAACTTATCCATCAATTCCTGGCCTACCGGCTCCACTTCTCCGCGGAAATTGGCTCTGGCCAAATCTCTGTTTCCTTTAGAGTACGGCTCAAAGACTTGGTTTTGGACCATGTCTTCCCACGTATTGATTTGAGAGATAAGATTCTTTATCGCCTTAGAAGAATTTAGTTTCTCCAATTCCTTTTCAAGCTTGTCACTTTCCTTAGTATATTCGTCAAATGATTCCCTGTAGCTCTTTTGTCCGTATAAAATATAACCGCGGGCCATAGAAGCACGCTCCGCGATATTCAGCCTGATCTGCTCATCAATCAGCAGGAGCGGAAGTTCCTCATCCAGCACTTTTTCGGTCCGGTTATTCATCATTGCGATGGAAAAAACAATTACAATCCCCATCAGCAAGACGAGCCCCATTACGGCTAAAAATCCGCTGTAAATCTTTGCTTTTAAACTTTTCAAGTGAATTGTCTTCATGCAATCTCCCCCACAAATCCCTAAGTATGATCGATACAGTCTCCATACTCCTCATATCGGTCACGATAAGGAAATCTTTAGGGGAATTGAACAATCTTGTATCCAAAAGAAGAGTTTATAAAAAACAAGCACTTTCTTCCATGTTCCATTTTGCTGCCGAGGCATTTAACCGTATTTTGACACCCATTGCAAGAGTTAGCATAGGAGAGCAGTGCCCTGCCTTGATATGGTACAAAACCGGTTTTCCATAAGGGGCAATGATTCTTTCGAAAATCTCCTCCAGAACATGCTCGCTCCCGCAATCTGTCCATGAACCCAGCATCACACCGGCTGCATCCGAAAATTTCCCTCCCATGGCCAGCTGTGTCAGCATCCGGTCAATCTTATACGGTTCTTCACCCACGTCTTCCAGAAAGAGAATTTTGTCCCTCGCATCAAGCTCGTAGGGTGTACCCATCAAACACGAGATAATGGCCAGATTGCCTCCTGTCAGTATACCTGCTGCCTCCCCTGGGACTAGCGTCTTCGCTTGTTCAGCACCTGGATTCAGAATCTCCAGCGGGGGATTCCCTCCCATAGCCAACTTGAGAACATGATGTTTTGTGAATGAGTCAGCTTCAATCAAATCTGAAGCCGGCATCGGGCCATGCAGTGTCGGCAAATGGCACTTTTGCTGAAGGGCGATATGAAGTGCAGTAATATCGCTATACCCAACCAGAAGTTTCGGATTCCGCCCAATCAGATCGTAATCTAACAAAGGCAAAATCTGGGGAGATCCGTACCCTCCCCGCAGGCACCAAATGGCTGCAATGGTCGGGTTTGCGAACATCCAATTCAGTTCTTTAGCTCTGTCTTCCGGTTTGCCCGCAAGATACTCTTGATACTTTTGACGGCAGGAGAACCCGATTTCAACCTTAAAACCCATTTCCTCTAAAACTAAAACAGCTTGGTCCAAACGTTCCTGTCCCACTGGTCCCGCCGGGGCTGTCAAGCCGATTTTTTCACCTTTGGCAAGTGCTTTACCTTTTAACGCCAACTCCCCCACTCCTTTATGTCCACCCTCTACTTAATGTATGGGCGCTTCCTTCATTGAGAACCGCAGGTAACTTTGGCGCTAATTGCCATGCTTAAAGACCCAGGGACAATTCATGACCAAATACACTATACAGAATATTCTAATATTATAAACTGAGTATGAAACTATTATTATATTAGGAGGCTGGTTGAAACATGAGGAAGAAGACTTTTGTCCCTTTAATGGTGGCAGCAAGCCTGGCACTTGGGATCCCTGCGGTATACGCAAAAGACGCTGCACCTGCAGCCCAATCCCGGCAGGCCTTTGACAACAAGATTGTCAAAAGAATCAATGCAGAGAATATCTACAACGATATCGCCCATCT
>DATBUB010000132.1:0-3654 GCA_036516555.1 Bacillaceae bacterium | reverse complement strand
AGTCAAACTCCTGCCATTTGCCATCTACCGGCTGATTCTGGCCGCTGTGCTTGGAATTGTATATATCAGTGTAATGTAAAAGCAGCTGATGAAAGAACCCTTTTTGCCGTACGGGCGGCGAGAAGGGTTCTTTTCTGGTTGCAACGCTGGATTTTCTGGTTGTGTGAAGATTTACACCCTTATTCTATCCGTATTCCCGGCGGAGAGAGCAAACTTTACATCCATCCGAGATTTTACTGTCCATTGACACAACTTTACTGTCCGCTCAGCCAAGTTATCTGGCCAATAACAACAATTTATATAAAAACACCGCGCCAAAGTGCTTATACTAAACAAAACTCTCCGCTCCAAGTCGGACTGACCCCAATTCTTCATCCCCGCATACAGTAGTCATATGACCAGATAGAATACAGGAGGTTCCTATGATTATTCATGTTGTAAGCAGCGGAGAAACCCTGAATGCCATTGCGGCGAGTTATGGCAGCAGTGTTTCACAGATTGCAGCCGCCAATGAGCTTCCCGATCCCGACCGGCTGCTCGTCGGCCAATCCATTGTCATTCCCATCGCCGCCCGTCAGCATACTGTGCGGAGAGGCGAAACCCTTTGGCAAATTGCCCAAACATACGGTGTGCCAATTGAGTCCATCATCCGGGCAAATCAGCTCACCAGTCCGGGAAACATCCAGGCCGGAACGAGCCTCATTATCCCCCCACGTACACACAGGGTCCAAGCTGGAGAAAATCTTTGGCAGATCGCCCAGCAGTATGGCACCACCGTGCAGGAAATCATTAGAATAAACGGCATCCAGCAGCCAGATGTGATTACAGCCGGCACATTGCTGGTCATCCCCTTTCCTAAGCCGGCGATCGAAACGAATGCCTATATCATCAATATGGGAGAAACAGGAGGCCGTGAAGTACGGGAAGCGGGAAGGCATTTGACGTATATGTCCCCATTCGGTTATACCATGAGGGCAGACGGCAGCCTGTCCCCCATACAGGATGAACAGGCCATCCGGGCGGCACTAGATTTAGGTGTTGTTCCCATGATGTGCATTACCAACTTTACGTTCGAGGACCCTGGCACCACTCTCGCACACACGATCCTGTCCAGCACCAGCCTTCAGGATACCCTCCTGCAAAACATCATCCGGACGATGCGTGAAAAAGGTTACCGCGGATTGAACATCGATTTTGAAAACGTCCGTCCTGCCGACCGGGAACTGTATAACCAGTTCCTTCAAAGGGCCGTCAACCGCTTGCATCCGCTCGGCTATTTTGTGTCGACGGCCCTTGCTCCAAAGACAAGCGGAGAGCAGCAGGGGCTCCTGTATGAAGCGCATGATTATCCTGCCCACGGCCGGATTGTGGACTTCGTGATTTTAATGACCTATGAATGGGGCTACCGATTTGGACCGCCGCAGGCCATCTCTCCGCTCAATCAAATCAGAAGGGTATTGGATTATGCTGTTTCCGTCATTCCGAGAAATAAAATTTTTATGGGCTTCCAGCTTTATGCCCGGGATTGGCTGCTTCCCCATGTACAGGGCCAGGAGGCAGAGACATTTGACATGCAGGAGGCCGTTCGCCGGGCTTTGAGATACGGAGTTGCCATTCAGTACGATTCTGTTGCCCAGTCGCCCTTCTTTCGGTATACAGATGCACAGGGACGCCGGCATGAAGTATGGTTTGAGGATGCCAGAAGCGCACAGGCCAAGTTTGACACTGTCAAAGAATACGGGCTGCGAGGCATCAGTTACTGGGTCCTGGGCTATCCGTTTCCACAAAACTGGCTCCTCCTTGAAGATAACTTCATCATTAGGAAAAGATAAAGCCTCTCCCGCTTACTCAAGCGGGGAACGGCTTTTTTTATGCATTTTAGGATGTCTGCCCTTCTCCCGAGTCACATGCATTGACACATCTCCTCCTTCTGAACTACAATTATCTCGAATTCGAGATAATATTTTTTTTGTGATAGGGAATACACAAAGTAAAAGGAGGTTTTACCATGGCACTTACTTTAAAAGGCATACACCACGTATCAGCCATGACGGCCAATGCAACACATAACTTTGATTTTTATACGAAAACAATGGGACTCCGTCTGGTAAAGAAAACCGTAAATCAGGACGATACGTCCGTATATCATCTTTTTTATGGAGATGAAAAAGGAAATCCGGGTACAGAATTGACCTTTTTTGAAATTCCGATGGCCGGACGGAATCATGAGGGCGTAAGCAGCATTTCGGCTCTTTCGTTGAGGGTGCCGAATGACCAGGCACTTGAATTTTGGAAAGAGCGCTTCGACGAACTGAACGTGGAGCATGAAGAGATAAGGGAAAGGGCAAACCGGAAAACACTTGCATTCAAGGACCCGGAGGGCCAACGGCTCATTCTTGTATCAGATGAGCATGATCATGGCGTCAAAGGCGGAAACCCATGGATCAAAAGTCCTGTGCCTCAGGAGCACGGCGTCCGTGGCCTTGGACCGGTAAGACTGACGGTCAGGGATGCTGAACCGACAGCCGCTGTGCTGACACAGCTGCTTGGTTTCCGGGCAGCCGGACATTATTCATCTGAGGTACCGGGGCAGCCGGATATTGTCGTGTATGAAACGGGAGAAGGCGGAACCGGAGCTGAAGTTCATTTGGAGGAAAGGAACGATCTTCCACCAGAACGCCTTGGCCGCGGCGGTGTCCATCACGTGGCTTTCCGAGTCGATAATGAAGAAGAGCTGCGCGAGTGGATCCAGCGTATCCGTGCAGCCAGGTTCCCGAACTCTGGATTTGTTGACCGCTTCTATTTCCGGTCACTTTATTTCCGCGAACCGAATGGCATCCTGTTCGAGCTGGCCACAGATGGTCCGGGCTTTGATACAGATGAGCATATCGACCACCTGGGGGAATCATTGGCTCTGCCCCCATTCCTTGAGCCGCAGCGCGGTCAAATTGAGGCAGGGCTGAAGCCGCTTGATACGAAGCCGCAACAATAATAGGGTAATTAGGAGGCTGTAACATGCAGCATATCTTCAAACAAGGGACGGATCCCGATGCACCTGTGCTTCTCCTTCTCCATGGGACAGGCGGAAATGAACATGATCTGCTGGGAATCGGAAACATGATATCGGAACATTCCTCCTTATTGGGCGTCAGGGGGAACGTGCTGGAAGCCGGGATGCCCCGTTTTTTCAAGCGGCTCACTGAAGGGGTGTTTGATGAAGAAGACCTTGTTTTCCGCACAGAAGAACTGAACCAGTTTTTGGATAACAGTGCGGAGGAGTACGGATTCAACCGAAATAACATCATTGCAGTCGGCTATTCCAACGGGGCAAACATTGCGGCAAGCCTGCTATTCCATTACAAGGACAGCCTGAAAGGAGCCATCCTGTTTCATCCGATGGTTCCCAGGCGCGGCATCGAGCTGCCTGATTTGGCCGGCACACGGGTCTTTATCGGGGCAGGCAAAAACGACCCGCTATGTCCGCCGCATGAAACGGAAGAATTGGCCCAAATCCTGATGGACGCCAATGCGGAAATCCAGCTTCATTGGGAAAACCACGGCCACCAGCTGACGGTGGGCGAGATTGAAAAGGCGAAAGAATGGTTTGAAGCATGAAAAAGGGCTCCCCGGTTGTCGGGGAGCCCCTTAAATCTG
>DATBUB010000131.1:0-2988 GCA_036516555.1 Bacillaceae bacterium | reverse complement strand
CGCCAGAAGCGGGAACAGCCCTGAAAGTGTTGCAGCGGTGGAACTGGCGGAACAGCTTGTCAATGATTTTTACCAGCTGACCATCACGTGTGCAAAGGAAGGCGAACTCGCGAAGAGGGCAAAAGGCGATGAAAACAACCTTTTGCTGCTGATGCCTGAGGGGTCCAACGATCAAGGCTTTGCGATGACCGGAAGCTACACTTGCATGACGCTGACGGCTCTGCTTGTGTTTGATCCGCTGGGCATGAATGAAAAAAGAGGGATTGTGGAAGCAATCCGCCAACTGGGCGAAAGCGTCATTCTTCGTGCAGGGGAGATTGAACAGGTCATCGGCCATGATTTCGACCGCATCATTTACCTTGGATCGGGAAGTTTTGAAGGGGTGGCAAGAGAGGCACAGCTGAAGATATTGGAACTGACTGCGGGAAGAATTGTCACGGCCTATGATTCGCCACTGGGATTCCGTCATGGACCCAAGTCGTTTGTAAATGAAAAAACGCTCGTTTTGGTGTTCGTTTCCAACCATCCCTATACACGGAAATATGATGTCGACATGCTGAAGGAACTGCAGCAGGATAACATCGCCACCTTTATTGGCGCCATACAGGCAGATGGAAGAGGCAACTACGAAGGGAATACATTCCTGTTTTGCCAGGAAGCAGAATTCATTCCCGATGCCTATTTGGCACTGCCATTTGTCATGATCGGGCAAACGGTCTCGCTCCTTGCTGCCGTCAAGGTCGGCAACACACCGGATACGCCTTCGCCGACCGGTACAGTGAACCGGGTCGTTAAAGGGGTAACGATTCATCAGTATACGGGGTGCGAGGAAGAGTGAGGTCCATGATTTTGTCTGTAACGATGAATCCCTCGGTTGATATTTCCTATGCTTTGGACAGTTTTAAGCTCAACGATGTCAACCGGGTGGACACGGTACGCAAAACCGCCGGCGGGAAAGGATTGAATGTGGCGAGGGTGATTTCCCAGATGGGAAGCCCTGTCCTTGCTACAGGCGTGCTGGGCGGAACCCTTGGCGAATATATTGTTCAAGAGCTGAATAGGGACCGTATTCGAAATGATTTTTTGAAAATGGACCAAGAATCAAGAAATTGCATCGCAATCCTGCATGAAGGGCTGCAAACGGAAATTCTCGAATCGGGGCCGACGTTGTCTTTAGGGGAAGGGGACGCTTTCCTGAAAAAGTTTGAAGGATTGCTGGCTGAAGGAGTTTCCTTGGTGACGATTTCTGGCAGTTTGCCGAAAGGGCTGGATCAGGATTATTATCATCAGATGCTTCAGATCTGCCGCGGCAAAGGGATTCCTGCGATTGTCGATACATCGGTGGAAGCGCTGAAGCAAGTCTTGCTGCATGAGGAAAAGCCATTTGCCATTAAGCCGAATGCAGCGGAACTGTCTCAGCTTCTGGGTGTTAAGGCGGGGGATTTGGGCAGGGCTTTAAGAGATGAGCTGTTCGATGGGATTGAATGGGTGATGGTATCCCTGGGCAGCGAAGGCGCTTTTGTCAGGCATGGCGGGGATTTTTTCAAGGTTTCGATTCCGAAAGTGGAAGTGGTCAACCCTGTTGGATCCGGCGATGCGACAGTGGCCGGGCTGGCAGTGGCGCTTGTCAGCGATCAGCGGTCCGAAGATGTACTGAAAACCGCTATGACGGCGGGAGTGCTGAATGCGATG
Organism: Bacillaceae bacterium; assembly: GCA_036516555.1. Classification (GTDB taxonomy): domain Bacteria; phylum Bacillota; class Bacilli; order Bacillales; family Bacillaceae_C; genus DATBUB01. The sequence goes on along the minus strand of DATBUB010000131.1, from coordinate 1,296 downwards.
GAAGCCGGTACAGGGTCGATTGATTTGGACCTTTTCAATCATTATTTTGACTTGGTTAAGGTTGAAAAAGTAGATGGGTAGAGGAGAATCAGCATGTTGGAACTGACCAATAACAAGTGGGAAGCCATGAAACGATTATCGGATGATGAAGGCGTCATTGGAGCGCTGGCCATTGATCAGCGCGGTTCGCTGAAAAAAATGATAGCATCTTTGGGATCAAATGAAGTTGGTGATGATGGCATCATTCGTTTTAAAAAATTGGTGTCTGAAGAGCTGACACCGTATTCGACAGCCATCTTGCTGGATCCGGAATATGGTTTGCCGGCCGCGAGAATTCGCAGTAAAGATTCAGGATTGATCGTGGCATATGAAAAAACCGGATATGACGCATCGGAGCCGGGCCGCCTTCCTGATTTATTGGCGGACTGGTCGGTGAAGCGGCTGAAGGAAGCAGGAGCTGACGCCGTCAAATTTTTGCTTTACTATGATGTGGATGAAGACGAGAAAATCAATGAATACAAACACGTTTATATGGAACGTGTAGGGTCAGAATGTGCAGCGGAAGATATTCCGTTTTTCCTGGAGATTGTCACGTATGATGCCGGGGATGAGGATGTAAAAGGGGCGGCTTTTGCAAAAGTTAAGCCCCGCAAGGTCATCGAAGCGATGAGGGAGTTTTCGGACCCCCGATACAATGTGGATGTATTGAAGGTAGAAGTGCCGGTCAATATGAACTTTGTGGAGGGGTTTGCGGAAGGCGAGGCTGTTTATACAGAAGAGGAGGCAGCGGGATTTTTCAAAGAGCAAAGCGAAGCTACCGGCTTGCCGTTCATCTTCTTAAGTGCCGGTGTAAGCGCAAAGCTGTTCCAGCAAACGCTGACGTTTGCCAAAGAATCCGGATCTACCTTTAACGGTGTGCTGTGCGGACGTGCGACTTGGAAAGACGGCGTTGAACCATTCGCTGCGCACGGCGAAGAGGCGGGGCGTGACTGGCTGAGCGATGTCGGACGAACAAATATCGAAGAACTCAACCGTGTCCTCCGGCAGACCGCGACCCCGTGGTATGCCAAAGTGCGAAGATTGCCTGGGGCTGGTCCGGTCCCTGGAGTTGTGTTGGTGCCTGGCACCCGAACGATTTGAAATATTGGGAATTGAGCCTGAGTTGTGTTGGTGCCTGGCACTGATACAACTCAGGCTCTCTTTTGAATTCATCTTTTTTTCGAGGATTTAAAGGAGTTATAGTTCTAAATGCCTAATAGTATTAGTAAATGAAAAATACACGTAAATAGGTAGTGG
>DATBUB010000130.1:0-7968 GCA_036516555.1 Bacillaceae bacterium | reverse complement strand
ACCAGTAAAATAGTTGGAATACAATCAAATTGTATTATAGGAAATATAACCCAAAATTGAGGGGCGGTTGGTATGATAAGAAAGCTACTTACGCCTATTTAATGTTTTTAAGCAGCAAAAAAATTTATATTCTGGGAATGGAGGAACCGGGTTGTTTAAGAAAATTTTCTCTGGTTTGCTTGCTGTCGTTTTGTTATGCAGTTCTATTCATTTGCCAATCTTTCCTCAAGAAAAAATGACGGTAAGTGCCGAAGACAAAAAGAAAGTCAAAATTCCACGAACGGTTGAGAAAGTCCGAGAGCTGGAAGAACTGCGGGAATCAAATTCAAAAACATATATTAACTCGGACGGTACGTATACCACGGACATTTTTACTGAGGACATTCATTATGAAGAGAATGGTGAGCTGAAGACCATCTCAAACACCCCTCAGGAAAACAATGAAGCAGACAAGCATGAATTTAAGTATAAAAATAAGGATAACCGTTTCAGTGTAAAATTTGCTGCAAACTCTAAAAAGAAAAATCTAGTAAGCTTAAAGATTGGAACTGAAAAAATAAACTTTGCACTTTTACATGCCAATCAAGTGGACGCAAAAAGAGAAGAAGGACTTATTGTTTATGAGGATATTTTTAAAAATACAGATATCCAATATAGCCTTGGCAGCTCAAGTGTAAAGGAAGACATAATACTGAAAGACAGGGATTCGGCCCGTTCCTTCGAATTCTTCATCACAGGAAGCCTGATTCCCAAAAAAGAAGAGCGAAACATCCATTTTTATAACAAGAAAAATGAGCTTGTTTGGATTATGCCCCATCCCTTCATGGAAGACCAAAATGGGAAATACTCAGAAGACATAGCTTTTTCAATAGAAAAATACAAACAGGGATACATTCTTGCGCTAAAACCTGATTCTGAATATCTCGATGAAAAAGATACCGTTTACCCCGTCAGGATTGATCCTACTGTCAATCTGGGCGGGTCCAATACTAATACCTTTGATACGTACGTCATGTCAAAATATCCAGGATACAACTATTACACAACACCAGAATTAAGGACGGGCTATACAACATCCACCGGTGTAACCCGGTCATATCTAAACTTTTCACAGGCTATGCCCAACTTAAGCGGCAAGCTGCTTGTAAAGGCTGATCTCAATGTGTATAAGTGGGCTGATTCCGGAACTGTGATCAGCACAAATGTGTATGCCAATAGAATAGCATCTGCCTGGGATAATAAAACAGTCACATATGGATCCCAACCCAGCATTAATACAACTGTTTCTTATGGTGCGACATCGGCTACCGGGACAGCCGGCTGGCGCAGCTTGAATGTAACCGACCTGGTTGATGGATGGATGAAGGGAACGTTTCCGAATTATGGAGTTGTCTTAAGGAGCACATCTGAAGGCACTTCAGGAACATACCGTAAATTTAATGCTTCAGAATCATCTTCCAATAAGCCATATTTGTCCATCACCTATTCAGAACGGCCGGCCGCTCCTACAGCCACTGCATATTCTAATAGCGACGGTACAGGCTACGTTAATTTGTCTTGGCCTAAGGTAGACGGAGCCACTGGCTATAAAGTTTTGATTTTTAATGGCAGGGTCTATGAAGAGTTTGATGCGGGGAATGTAACCAGCTGGAGCACGCGCGGGCGAAAAATTTGGCCAACCAGAGCCCAAATTGACAGCAAACAGTATAATCTTCGGAAAGCCGGTGATGGAAGGGAGCTTCCGGAAAATCCAAATGATTTATATAAGCGCGGAGGCGGTAACTATCCAAACAGCACTAATTACTGGTTCAGAGTAAAGGCATATAACAAATATGGAACGACATCCCAATCGGACGCAGCCATGCCGACGATACCGGACAAAACAAAGCCTACGGTGCCCGGAGGGGTGCAAATAACAAATGACCGGATAGATTCCTTTACCATGGGGTGGCAGCCATCACAAGATCTGGACGGATCGGGAGTTGCAAAATACAGAATCTTTTTGGGAGACCAGCCTGGTACGGCGAATCTAGTAAATGGCACTGAAACTACCAGCCTATACTATACGTATCCTGGAACTTTGGAGGCCAGAAAAACCTATTATGCCTGGATACAGGCCGTTGATAGAAGCGGTAACATCAGCAATAGTTCAGTTTACGCAAATAAAGTCGCCCGAAAAGAATTTGATGCACAGATTGTTCATTATTATGTTCCAGCCACCAGCAATATTGACAATGATGCTGGAGAAAATCTTTGGTTTGACGTCCAAAATACCGGAACGGCTTCTTGGACTAATGATTTAAATATCAGCTTATCTATTACAAGCACCCCGCCTGACGGAAGTCCTGCTGTCGGTTATGTCGGATACTTGAATACCGGGGAAGTCATCAAGCCGGGGGAGAGTAAACGTTTCTATGTCAATTGGAAAGCGAAAAAAGGGGTTATTGGCTCATATGGTATAAAAGCCGTAGTAGGGAAGGGGACAACGCCTACCTACATTAATCCGCCCGAGAATATGGTGGATACCTCGGTTTTGGTAAAAGATACAACCCCGCCTTCGGGGAATATTTCCATCAATGGAGATGCCAGGTATACAACAGATCGCAACGTGATCCTGAAGGTATATGATGTCTTTGACAATGCAAATGGAGAAAAATATGCTCAATTTGCAAATGGATTGGAAGGCGCTACAGCAGACCAGTTATCTTTTTCAGAATCCCAGCTTATCCCACAATCCAGTGCAACCTTTAACTGGGCCTTGGACGACAGGGAAGGCGTCCACTATGTGTATAGCCGCTTCTCTGATAAAAGCGGAAACCAGTCAGCTTTATATTTTGACACGATTATTTATGACCACACTCTTCCAAAGATTGAGTTATCTAATTTACAGAATGGGGACTATGTATCCGGCAATAAAAAAATTGAAGGTACAGTAAGTGATGACAGGGAAAAAGTAACATACAAAATTGAATACAATAAAAAATCCAATGAAACTGTTGATTGGAAATTGATTTCATCCGGAACGGCCCAAGTCATCAATGGAGTGTTGGCAGAATGGGATACTTCCTCTCTTCCAACAGGAGAATATGATATTCGTATTTCTGCCACTGATGAAGCGGGACAAACCAATTTGGAAACGCGGACGGTCTGGGTGGATACTCTTGAGAAAGAATGGATTGGTGCAGAAGAATATTATCCATCGTATTCCATCGATCTGCTGGATGGAAGTGCATTCGTTAATCTTTATAATGGGAGCCTGAATATTCAAGATTCCGATTTTTCTCTCCCTGCTAGGGGCTTTTCACTAAACTTTGCTCGGGCTTATTCATCGAACCAGCCGGAAAAAGGCATGCTGGGCAAAGGATGGGTCTCCGCATTTGAAGAAAAGTTAGAAGCGCACAGCAACTACGTGGATTACCATGAAAATGACGGATCGATCCATCGTTTTAACAAGCTTGATAACGGTCAATACAGCATCCCGGCAGGAACTGCGTATCATCTGTCATATTCAGAAACAAGCGGATATGAATTAACACAGAAAAACGGAAGCCTCATTACAAAAGTATTTTCGCAAAATGGACAACTGCAAAAAGTGATAGATACAAACGGAAATACGATCCAATTTTCGTATGAAGCTTCTTTATTGAAAAAAGTATCATCGCTGGGCAAGACAATTCTCCTACAATACAATGCTGATCACACTTTGATGGAGGCTGTCTTCAGTACAGGGGACAAGCTTGGATTTACGTATAAGGACGAATATTTGACCGATGTCAAGCAGTTCACAAAAAGCGGCCAGATCAGCCGTCATGTTCATTATGACTATAAGGGCGGAAAGCTGCAGGCTGTTGTATCGGAGAATGGACTTAAAGTAGAATTTTCCTACAATGGAAACAGGTTGGTGGAAACAAAAACCCTTCGCTCGACCAGAGTGATAGATGCAGCTAAAAAGTACCCTTTGACAACGTATGATTCAATCATTGAAACCTTTTATTATGATCTGTCTGCCAATAAGATTTTTGTGTCTGCACATTCCATTAATCAAAATAAAACAAGCAAAAATTTAAGCAATACAGACATAGAACTAAATGCGGATGGAAATGCAGTAAAAGAAAATCAGATACGGACCTATTTAGAAAATGAAGATCCAAATGATGCGAAACAGGATACGAATAATATCACAATCACCAAGGAATACGAGAATCATCGTTTAAAAAGTGTAACAGATGCCTTAGGCAATAAAACAACAAATATATACGACGCATATGGAAATTTGCTGGAACAAATTCTTCCAGCTGTAGAGGCGGGCGATTCGCTCAAAACGTATACCATCAAGAATAAATATAATGACAGGGGACAAATCGTCCAAACAACCAATACTCTTGGCCAGACTAAGGAATGGAAATTTGACTCTAAAGGAAATGCCGTTGAAATCATTGATGAAGAAGGAAATCGCCAGTTCTATGAGTACGATTCTAATGGCAATGTAATCAAATCAAAAAGTGATAGGGGTCCATTATATGGATACCTGCCTGATTACAGCATGGAAGAAAAAGATCTTGTTAACTGGAAAGTTCAAGGTACGGTCAAGAAGACAACGAGCCATGCGAAATCGGGAAAACAGAGCATTGAAATGGCTGCGGGCAGCAGTGTGCAATCGGAAAAGGTCGCCATCAAAAAAGGGAGGCTTCCGGTACAAGCGTTTGTCGAAGCCTTGGCAACAGGGACAACTGTCCTAGAACTGAAACTGCAATTTCTTAAAGACGACACAATTGTAAAAGAATATGTACAAACACATTCGCCTGCAGCTTCATGGAAAAAGTTTAAAGCTGATGGGGCTGTTCCGGCTGATGCCACTCATGTTAGGGCAGTCATTACCAACAAAGGCAGTTCAATGCTTTACACCGACGATCTGGTTTTGGAAGAAACCAACCTAGAGACTGGATATGTGTACGATGCAAGTGGTGAGAATGTAATTGAAGTGGCAGACCCATACGGCAGCAAGACCAAATATACGTATAACGAATATGGACAGCCATTGACGGAAGTGAATGCCCTAAATCAAACAAAGTCCATTGTTTACGATGAGGAGCAGCGAGTAAAGCAATCCAAGGACCGAGCAGGACGGATGACACAATTCCAATATGACAATATGGGCAACGTCATTAAAGAAATCAACAGTCTTGGCCAGGAAACCCTTTACGAATACAACGAATGGGGACAACTGCTTTATACGAAACTGCCTTCTGTCAGAATGACCTATTATAAGGATGAGGCTGTAGATAAAACGGAAGAAAAGCAGGCACACTTTTATATTGAATATGACGAATTAGGAAGAAAAATCAAGGAAACGGATGAAAATGAAAACATCCATGTTCAGGAATATGATGGATATGGAAGGCTAGCCCGAACCATCGATCCGATGCAGAACCAAAAATATTTCTCCTATGACAAGAATGGAAACATCATCACTACGATTGATTATGCTGCGAAAAATACGGATGATGGCCAAGATAAAGTATTGATTGCAAAAGGAGAGATGCATGCCACCTATGACAAGTGGAATCGCCAATTGACGGAAACGGATAATACCGGAAACCGCAACGTATTGACGATGATCAATACGTACGATTCCGAAAATCACCTTATCCATACAAAAGACGCAGAAGGAACAGAATTCCATTATACGTTTAATGCCGCCGGTGAGAATGTCTATACAAAAGATAATTCAAATCCTTCCGTTGAGACATGGACCTACTTTGACGGGCTGGGAAATGCAGCCATTACCTTGAGCGGAAATATTGCAGAGTATTCGGTTACCGACGCAAACGGAAATGTGATTCAAACCGTGGATCATAAGGGTACCAAAACGATTTTTGAATATAATGAGGCCGGTGACAAAATCAAGCAAACCAATCCGGATGGAAGTACGACGGAGTGGACGTATAACCAGGAAGGTCAAGTGCTGACTGAATCCCAAAAGGCAGAGGATACTGCAGATTCCACAACGTATTTGGTGACACGCTACGCATACAATGATGCTGGTGAAGCGGTAAAGCAAATACTTGAAGCAAAAGTGTATGATAAAAATACGAAGCAGACTGTTACGTCAACGATAAAAGATACGGAATTAACATACGATGAGCTCGGAAGATTGATAAGGGAGTTCTCCAAGTTTTATGAAGATGATTCTTCAACGTACAAAAAATCAGATACCCGATTCTTATATGATTTGAATGGGAACCTGATACGCAAATGGATTTACGATGAATCTTCCAAGACCATCGTTAACCATGGTGCAACTACGTATCCTTTTGTCCGCTCCGAAAGCGCATATGAATATGATGCGAACAATCGTTTTACACGGGAAGAAAAGCTGGAAAATAATGTGGTAACGGTTAAAACATATAAAGATGATGAAAATGCAGAGGGGATTCAATCTGCATTGGGGACAACCACCGTTTACTATAATGAGAACGATCTTGCATCCAGAATTGTGACACCATTGAGTGAACAATATCTATTCACCTATACTGTATCTGAACTGAAGGACACGATTAAAGGTCCTCGCCTTACGATAGATATGGATTACGGTCTAAATGAAAAAATGACCTCTATCCAAGCAAAGAAAAAAGACACGACCCAGGTTCTTTTCTCAGAAACATATACGTACAACGGCGAGGAACAAATTGCCGCCGCAACCAACCAGTGGGATGGACAAAAAGCCTATTCATATACAGCCGAAGGCTTCTTGAAGACGGTGACCAAAGGAGCAGAGACACTCACCTATTCGTATGATATCAGCGGTAACTTGTTAAAAGCGACAGACCAGACCGGGAAAGTGATGCTAGAGAATACTTACGGGCAGGGAAATCGGATTGCCACGTCTATCCAGTACAACCCCGGTACCCAAAAGTATCAAAAAATAACATACTCGTTCAGGGCGGATGGCTCCCTGCAGCAGGAGTCTTACCACCTGCCGGCTGATACTATCGATGTTGCAAAAGGAACAAAAATTGATACAGTTAAGCTGTATGACTATGCTTCAATTAATTTACTGCTTAGCATTACAACAAAAAAAGGCGACCAGATAATCGAAAAAATAGAATTCACATATGACAGCGAAGACAACCGTACATCGAAGAAAGTCACCAACAGCAGCGGTGAACGGATGGAATTCTATTATTATGATGCCAATGGGGACCTGGTCAGCATTTCGCAAAAAACAGGAATTGACCCAGTTCAAAATTTAATGAATATTTACCGGGATGCGGACGGTCAGCTGTTAAGTTTTGAGTACAAAGGCCAAATTTATGACTACGTATACAACCAGCGCGGGGATATTGTTGCCATTACGAATGGGCTTCGGGAAATCGTTGCACGCTACACATACGACGAGTGGGGCAACCTGGCCAAAGTGACCCCTCTTTCCGAGTTGGGCAAGGAAGTCGCGAAAGCCAACCCGTTCCGCTATGTCGGAAAATTTGGCGTCCAGTATGATGAAGATACAAAGCTTTATTTCATGGGCTGGCGCGATTACGATCCGAAAATCGGCCGCTATCTGGTTGCAGATGAATATGAAGGGGAAGATAACAATCCTGTCTCCTTTAACCGATACCTTTATGCAGAATCGGATCCGGTCAATAACATTGATCCGGACGGGTATGCACCGAAATGGCTGAAGAAGCTGGCCAAAGGAGTGAAAAAAGCCAGCAAGGCAGCCTACAACTTTGCGATTGGGGACGATATCGCTACACTGAGAAGCAAGAATACAAAATGGTACCAGAAGGCTGGAGCAGCACTGAGCATCGCGTCCAACTTCATCCCGGGGGGCGGGGTTGTCAGCAAGCTGGCCAAGGCGGCCGTAAAAGGCACGTCCAAAGCGGTCAAAACCTACAAAGCCAGCACCGTTGTAAAGAAGAGCACCAAAGTCATCAAGGCGCCGGCCAAGAAGGTGGCGGCCAAGGT
>DATBUB010000129.1:0-8290 GCA_036516555.1 Bacillaceae bacterium | reverse complement strand
CGCGAGGAAAATGAGGAAGATCGCGAATAAGCAGCCTGCAATCGCGAGTATTTCACTGACAATCGCAAACAAAATAAGGGAGGTGGCCTGCGGGAGTACAATCGGTAATAATGATCAAAAATCCTTTTCGAAGCGGCGATAAGGCCAAACCTCAAACTGCGCGAGGCATTGCCTCACCCTTCAAAATAAATCCCCAAGAAAGGCACCCACCTTCCTTTGGGGATCATTCATTTTTTCAATAATAAATACATAAAGTACGGCGCGCCGATCAAAGCGACCATGATGCCGGCCGGGATCCCTTCGGGACTAACGATGTTACGCCCGACGGTGTCAGCGAGGACCAGGAGCCAGCCGCCCAGCATGATGGCGACGGGCAAGAATAATTGGTTTCGCGGACCGACCAGGGATTTGGCAATATGCGGAGCCATCAGTCCGATGAAGGCGATGCCGCCCGTTACGGAGACCGAGGCTGCCGCGAGCGCTACGGCGGCCAGCAGAAGCCCGATCCGCTCTTTCTCTACCGCCACTCCGACACCGATGGCCACAGGTTCACTGAGTCCGAGCAGGTTCAGCCGGTTCGCTTTATATAAAGTGAAAGGGGTGAGGACGGCAAGCCACGGGAGGAGCGCCCAAATGAATGGCCAGTCTGAACCCCAAATATTGCCCGCCAGCCACTTTGCAATAAAGTCCACTTTTGCGCGTTCGGCTGATGAGATAAGGACAATCATCAATCCGGACAGCGCCATGGAGAACCCGACCCCAATCAGCACAAGCCTCACCGGCTGAAGACCGGTGGCCCTGTTAAACGAAAACAGGTAAATGAGGCTGGCTGTCACCACAGCGCCAACAAATGCGACAAGAGGGAGCAGGTAAACGAATGTTCCGGCATGAATGGGAAAAAACAAGAAGAACACCGCGATGGCAGCACCTGCACCTGAATTAATCCCTATAATGCCGGGGTCAGCCAAATCATTGCGTGTGATTCCCTGCAAAATGGCGCCGGATAACGCAAGGCCCATTCCTGAGAGCAGGGTCACAAGGACACGTGGGAGCCTTATGGAAAATAATACGAATTCCTCTTTGAACGTCCCATCCCCAATGAGAACAGGGATCAGCCTGTCATAGGAGAGGGATGCAGAACCGAGCCCAAGTCCGATGATAATGGTGCCAATAATAAGAATGAATAATACAAGCAGCCACATTCGCTGCTTCCGCAATAATGCTGAATGGATCATGAGAATATCCGCCCTCCTTTACGCACAATGATCAGGAAGAAAGGCAGCCCCATGATTGCCACGATGGCCGCCGCCGGAGTTTCGTATGGCGCGTTGATGACACGGCCCAGCGTATCGGCAAATAGCATAAAGGAAGCTCCAGCCACCGCAGACATGGGAAGGATAAATCGATAATCGGTTCCGACCATCGCCCGTACCACATGAGGAACCATGAGCCCGATAAATGCCAGGTTGCCGGCCAAGGCGACAGAGGCACCGGCAAGCAAAATGACGACACCAAACAAAATCATCTTGATCTGTGCGGTTTTCTGACCCAGTCCCGTCGCCACTTCTTCGCTCAAGCTTAAAATGGTCAGCTGTTTTGACAAATAGATAGACAGAAGGAGGCCTATCAAAATGAAGGGAACCACCGCCTGTAGCTGGCTCCATGCTGTCCCCATCAGTCCTCCGGCTGTCCACATGGACACATCCTTCGAGATTTTGAAATAGATTCCGACGCCTTCCGCGATGGCATAGAGAAAAGCGGAGACAGCGGCTCCCGCCAACACAATCCGCAAAGGGGAAAAGCCGCCCTTTCGCATGGCCCCCATGCCAAACACCATGGCGGCGCCCACACCCGCACCGATGAAGCAGGCTGTCATGATCCCGAAGTAATTCGCGGATGGCATCAGAGCAATGGTAATGGCCAAAGCCGCATTCGCTCCGGCTGTTAATCCGAGCAAGCCTGGATCGGCTAGAGGATTCCGGGTAATGCCTTGCATAATGGCCCCCGAAACTGCCAAGGCCGCACCTGTAAAAATGGCAGCCACTTCACGCGGGAGGCGGAGCTCACGAATGATGGACAGGCTGTCGCCTTCTGCCTTGGAGGTGAGGGCAAGCCACACCTCTTTTACCGTGATGTCTGCGGCTCCGGAAACCATGGCCACCACGAACATGCCAACGAATAAAAGGAATCCGGCAAGCATTTTATATAAAAATGGAATGGAATGCTGATTATCTTTCACCATAGGATCTCATCTTTCCTTTTTGTCATAAAGCAAGGGGAATCCTTGTACGAAGAATTCCCCTTTGCTGTATCAGTTGCCCAGAAAGCTCTTTTTGAAGAAGTCCAATTGGAATTCCAGCGTAATCGGGTCATTGAAATAAAATTCTTTTGCATTCGCTTCAAATACTCGGTTGTTCTTGACGGCCGGAATGTTCTTATACGTGTCGGTCTCTTGGAAGGAGGTGTCTGTATCCGGGTTTTTGCTGAAAATCACGTAGTCACCGGCATACTCCGGAAGCACTTCTGCAGACAAGGCATAGTAGCCGTCCTTCAGGGCCATTTCTTTGACCTTTTCAGGCATGGCCAGCTTCATCTCCTGGTAGAGGATCTCAGTGCCGCGGCCCCAGTTGTCACCGAAGACGTAAAGCTGTTTATCAAAATTTTCAATGACGGAAACGGTTGTGTCCTCGCCGATTTTGGCTTTGATGTCCTCACCGGCTGACTTGGCGCGTTTTTTGAAATCATCAATCCATGCCTGTGCTTCTTTTTCCTTATTTAATAGTTTTCCAATCTCCAGGTGCTGTGTTAAATAATCCACTTTTCCATAAGTAAATGTGACGGTTGGAGCTATCTTGTTCAATTTGTCTACGTTTTTGATGTTGGATAAACCGATGATTAAATCTGGATCCAGCTCAATGATTTTTTCAAGGCTCTCATCCGAAACCTCTTCTACATTCTTCAATTTATCTTGAAAGCGGGGGTTCATTTTAGACCATGAGTCGACACCCACGAGGTTGACATCCAGGGCCATGACGTTCCCTGCATAACTGGAAAGTACAACGACCCGCTGCGGGTCGGCAGGAACTTTGACAGGTCCGTTTTCAGATTGGTATGTAATGGTGTCTGCTTTCTTTTCACCGTTGTCTTTTCCTTGTGTCTCGCTGCTGCAGCCGCTAATTAGCAGCGTGAGCAAGAAGAGGAAGGGAATCATCCATTTCTTCATAAATCTGTTCTCCTTTTAATAGATTGTATGTGATGCACATCGGTTTGTTCGTCCGTGGGTCACGTCCGATTTCAGCGTCAATCTGGAAGACGTCCCTCAGTACGTCACGGCTGATCACTTCCTCAGCACTTCCGGACTTGACGATGCTGCCGTCTTTTAAGGCAATGATGTAATCGGCAAAGCGGGCAGCCTGGTTGATATCGTGTAGCACCATGACGATTGTCCGACCCTGTTCCGCATTCAGTTTTTGCAAGAGCTCGAGGACTTCCAATTGGTGGGCCATGTCCAGGTATGTCGTCGGTTCATCAAGGAAGATGATATCGGATTCCTGTGAAAGAGCCATGGCGATCCATACACGTTGGCGCTGTCCCCCTGAAAGGGAATCCACCGGACGATATTTAAAGTCCAGCGTTCCGGTGACTTCGAGTGCCCAGTCAATCACTTCGTAATCTTTTTTCGTTAAGCGCCCAAAGCCGCTTTGATAAGGAAAACGGCCATAAGACACCAATTCGCCGGCGGTCAGCCCGCTCGCACTTTCGGGAGTTTGGGGGAGAATGGCCATTTTCTTGGCAAGTATTCTTGTATTTTCCTTGGCGATGTTTTCCCCATCCAGGATGACTGATCCGGATTGATGCGGAATAATCCGGGTAATAGCCTTCAGAAGGGTGGATTTCCCGCAGCCGTTTGACCCGATGATCGTGGTGATTTTTTTATCTGGAATGGTTATGCTGAGATTTTTTACAATCCAGCGTTCATCATACTGGACGCTTATCCGATCTGTATATAAGCGAACCATTTTCTTCACCTCCGACTTGTATAAAAAAAGTTTTGTTGATAATGATTCTCATTCGCACTATAATACTCACTATAAGGACATATCTGTGTGTTGTCAACATTATATTGAGAATGATAATCATTTATAACTACAATCATGGGAGTGAACAATATGGAGCGCGATGAGTTATTTGACGTAACGATCATCGGCGGGGGGCCGGCGGGGTTATATTCTGCTTTTTACAGCGGACTGAGGGAAATGAAGACAAAGCTGATCGAATACCAGCCAAAATTGGGCGGGAAAATCCATGTCTATCCGGAGAAAATGATCTGGGATGTTGGCGGGCTTACACCTGTTCCGGGTGCCAAGCTGATTGAACAGCTGGTCGAGCAGGGGCTGACGTTCAGTCCAAAAGTCATTCTGAACGAAAAAGTGGAGTCGATTTCACGTGATGGACAGGGCATTTTCATTTTACATACAGCCTCGGGCTGCAAGCATTTTTCCAAAACGGTCATTGTGGCCGTCGGCGGAGGGATTTTGAACCCGCAAAAACTTGATATTGAAGGTGCTGAAAGGTTTGAAGTGACGAACCTTCATTACACGGTTAAGTCCCTAAAATACTTTAAAAACAAAACCGTCATCATTTCGGGAGGCGGGAATGCGGCCATTGACTGGGCAAATGAGCTGGAGCCGATCGCCAAAAAGGTGTATGTCACGTACAGAAGGGACGCGATGAAAGGCCACGAAGCCCAGGTGGCGCAGCTAATGAACAGCTCGGCGGATTGTTTTTCACATACAGCCATCACCAAACTGGCGGCTTGCGCAAAACACGAAAAAATCGAAAGGGTGGAACTTACACATTTGGAGACAGGGAAGAAGGAGTGTCTTCAAGTGGATGAAGTCATCATCAACCACGGCTATGAGCGGGATGCAGCCCTGCTGGACAACAGCGAAGTGAAGGTTGCTAGAGTGGATGACTACTATATTGCCGGTACGCCATCAAGCGAATCTTCGGTGGAGGGTTTGTACGCTGCCGGGGACGTTCTCATGCACGATGGAAAACTCCATCTGATTGCAGGCGCATTCCAAGACGCCGCCAATGCCGTGAACAAAGCAAAGCAGTATATCCAGCCGGATGCCAATAAGAGCGCCATGGTTTCCTCGCATAATGAAGTGTTTTTCGAGAGAAACAAAAAGCTGAGGGAGAAGGTATTAGGTAAAAGTATGTGTAAGTGAGCTGGGCTGAAAAATACGGATAGCAGCCTTTGGGCAGAAAAGAGATAATGGTGCTGGATCAATGTACGAAGTTACTCATTTTGAACGGAAGAGCTAAACACACGGCAAAAAGATATTAAACCTCTGCATGGAGGAGCATGGATCCTTCGTGCAGAAGCCTTACAGCGAAGTGGATAAGATGCGCGGCAGGGAAATAATACGTTACTTCCTGATAGAAAGATGACTCCATAATTAGTTAAGGTGAAATCTCCCATTCTAAATCAGTGTCTGCCGGTTAACAATATATTGGGTTGTATCCCGGTTCAACTGTGTAGTACTGGTTATCCTCTACAATAACAACATTAGCGCCAAATCCCATTGTGATTGAACTTATATTAGTTTCAATATTTATGGTGTTAGCCCCGCATCTACATATCCATTACTTTTTCAAACAACAGTATGCCTATTTCAAGATTAACAATAATCACAAGACCTATCATTCGTAAACCTTCTGATTGTGCAATAGCGGCTCATAAGCTTCTTCAATCCCAATTTTTTGGATTTGACGTTTTTAAAACAAAGAAAAGGAGTATTTCCCCGAAATGTTGAACTTCAATGTATATAATAAGATAAGAAAACTATTTGACATCCGAGATATGAGCTTTTTCATTATAGAATGAGATTAGGCCCTCAAGAAAATCTTGTTGGAAAAAAGGCAAGCAGCCAGACGGCCAGCATTGAGGTAAGGAGGAAAAACGATGTCCAAAACAATCGTTGAAAAGCTTAACTTGAAAAAATATAAAAAAGCAGCCATTTTGAACGTGCCAGAGGAAGCCGGATATTTCTCTGAGCTGTCCGATTATGAGACAGACCTCACCAATGGCCCGTATGATCTTGTTTTTGCCTTTGTAATGGACATGGATTCCATGAAACAGCTTGTTGATAAAGTCATTAAAGATCAGCATTTGAGCAAAAGAGGCTATCTTTTTATGGCGTACCCCAAAAAAGGAAATAAAGTATACCCAACGTTTATTCACCGGGATGATTTGTTTGAAGGCCTTGGCGCAGATGAAGATGGGTATGTCGGCACAAGCAATATCAAATTCGCGCGCATGGTCGGGCTGGATGAGGTCTTTACGGTTGTCGGCCTGAAGGAAGAGGCAAAAGGCAAGCCGTCTTCGAAAACCAGTCAGTGTGTCGATGATTATATTGAAATGATTCCGGCGGTAGAAAAGGATTTAGAGGATACCCCTGATTTGCTGGCCTTTTATCAAGGGCTGACCCCGGGGTACCGCAAAGACTGGGCACGCTATGTATACAGCGCCAAACAGGATGCAACCAAGGAAAAGCGCAGGGAAGAAATGAAAATGATCCTGGGAGCAGGCTATAAAAGCCGGGATCTATACCGCAGGGATAAGCGCTAGTATCCCGGAACCCTTTGGAAAGGAGACAGGCATGTGAATTTCAAGCTCAATCATAAATCGATAAAAGATAGATGCGGAACGGTCTCCTTCCGAAGAGGGGACTCTTTTTATCGTGCGGGTAAGGTGACGGTAACGGAAACCGGTCCAAATCAGTGGGAAGCAACGGTTTCGGGTACGGAGGATTTTCGTGTAAAGGTAGAAAAAGAGGCGGACGGAGAGCTTCATACTTCGTGCAGCTGCCCGAAGCTTTCTTCCGTAAAGTATGACTGCCAGCATATTGCGGCGGTCCTTCTGGCCATCTGCGAGGAGCAACGGCAAGTGCCAGGCACACAGGGGCTCGCCGACGGCCTTCTGGAACTGTTTGGCCAAATGCCTGCCAGGACCATGCGCCGCCGGCTGCATTTTGAAGACAGGGAGCTGCTGGAAGCGGAGTTTACGTGCAAACCCGTGTTTGCCGGAAATCGGCATCTGTTGGGGATGGAGCTGAAAATCGGGCCAGCACACGTCCTGTACATCCGTGATTTCCTGGAACAGCTGAGAACGGGGCGGTCATGCAGGCTATCTATCGCTTTTACGTATGATCCGGAACGTCATTGCTTTCAGCGTGAGGACGATGATGTTCTGGAGCGGCTCATCCAAGTGGCCAGGGATGAAAAAGTGTACCTGGAAGCCATGGGAGACAAGTCAGATGTAAGCCATGATATCCTGATCATCCCGCCGTCCTCCTGGGACAGCCTGCTGCCTTTGCTGGCGGAGGCGCCGGAGGTCAAAGTGACATACGGAAACCGGACGTTCCGAGACCTTCATATGTCGGACGGCCCGCTGCCTTTAGCCTTTGCTTTTGAAGAGGTGGCCGCTGGCGGCTATCGGCTTAGGGCGCAGGGGATGGAGAACCTGCTTGTCTTGGAGGCGTACCGGTCCGTTTTGATAGAGGGAAAGTTGTATAGACTTGAATTAGAGGACAGCCGAAGGCTTGCAGAATTGGCAAAGCTGTTGAACGATTCGGGTACCGGTTTTATCCCTTTTCCGCCAGAGCAGCTTACTCCCTTTTTGGAAAAAGTGGTTCCGGGATTGAGAAAGCTGGGGGAAGTGGAGCTTGCGGACTCGGTCACAAGCCAATTGGAGAAGACACCCCTTGTGGCCAAGCTTTTTTTGGACAGGCTGAAAAACCGGCTGGTTGCAGGGCTGGAGTTTCATTATGGCCACTTGGTGATCAATCCGATAGAGGAGCGGGAAACTCCAGGCGCCGCTTTAGTAGTGCGCGACATAGAAAACGAGCAAGAAATCCTGCAAATGATGGAAAACAGCTCGTTTGCCAAAACTGACAGCGGCTATTTCTTGCATAATGAAGAGCTGGAGTACCATTTCCTGTATCACGTTCTGCCGCAACTGCAAAAGCTTGTGCAGGTGTATGCCACATCGGCGGTCCGGACCCGGATTGTAAGGGGAAATGCTCGTCCGCTGATACGCGTAAAGGTGAAAAAGGAGCGGATCAACTGGCTTGAGTTTACATTCGAAATGGACGGAATTCCCGACAAGCAGGTGAAGGAGCTGCTGAAGGCTTTGGAGGAAAAAAGGAAATATTACCGTTTGAGGGATGGCTCGCTTATGTCCCTGGAAACAAAGGAGTTCCAGGACCTCCATCAGTTTCTT
>DATBUB010000128.1:0-1549 GCA_036516555.1 Bacillaceae bacterium | reverse complement strand
AAAAATACAGCCAGAACCATGAAGGCAAGCAAAGAAAGTGATTGGACAGAAGCGGATTGGCTGAAGGTGCATAAAAGCATTGAAGGCAAGATAGAAGAAGCCGTGAAATTCAAGCAGGTCGTTCATATTCCAGCTGGATCTTCAAACGGGAGATCGGCCTCGCATACTGAAGGAATGGATCATCTGTTGATCCCTTTCGTCTCAATGGGAGAGGTGCTGGGAGTGATCGCTGTGTCCAAGGCGGGGTCTTTCTCCAAATCTCACATCCAGGTGGCGAGATCCATCGTGGATGCCACGGCGCCCACGTTTTCCAATCTGCAATATATGGATCAGCTTGAAAACATGGTTGAAGAGCGGACAAGAGAATTGGAAATTGCCAATGAAAAAGTGACAAGCGTCATCGAAAGCATCACGGACGGATTTTTTGCCTTGGATAAGGAATGGAACTTCACCTACATCAACCAGCACCAAGTATTGCCGCAGGGAAAAACAGCAGACGAGGTTCTGGGCAAAAACATATGGGACATCTTTCCGGAAATGGTGGATACCATTATGTATACGGAATTTCAGCGTGCCATGACAGAACGGATCCCTGTACAATTTGAGATTCCCTCATCCGAGGACGAGGACGGCCATTGGCATGAGGCGGTAGCCTACCCGTATGATGACGGGATCTGCTGCCTGTTTAAAAATATCACCGAAAAGAAGAAATATGAGAAGGAATTAAGGCGGTTATCCAGCCTTGATTTAATCGGTCAAATGGCGGCAGGCATCAGCCATGAGATCCGCAACCCAATGACAACCGTAAGGGGTTTCCTTCAGCTGCTGTTACAAGAGGACAAATTTGAGAGCTACCATGGCTACTTCAAATTGATGATTGAAGAAATTGACCGTGCCAATTCTATTATCACAGAATTTCTTTCTATGGGGAACACAAGAACCTCCAACCTGCAGGTGCTGAATTTGAACTCCATCATCCACGACATTACGCCATTGATCAAGGTAGATGCACTCAGCCAGGACAAACTGGTTAAGGTTGTAACTGAAGATATTCCGGACTTGCTCCTGAACCGAAATGAAATCCGGCAGCTGCTGATCAACCTGTACCGCAATGGCCTGGAAGCAATGAGCATCGGACAAGTCCTTACCATCAGGACATACAAAGACGAGGATCATGTAGTGCTGGCCGTGCAGGACGAAGGAAAGGGAATCAGTCCGGACATCCTCGAAAAGCTGGGTACCCCGTTCTTCACTACAAAAGATGAAGGAACCGGTTTGGGGTTGGGTGTCTGCTATGGGATCGCTGCCCGCCATAATGCCAAAATAGAAATTGAGACCGGAGCGGATGGAACAGTGTTCTTTATTAAATTTAAAATAGATCCATAATGGATTGAGCGGTAATGTACAAGGAAAAGTATATTGCTGCTTTTTTTGCGGTTGTTTGGCGTGCCGGAGTGAAAAATTAAAGCAGGCATGGGTGCGTTATAGGGTTTAGGGCAATTCCGCGTGAGCCGGTGCAATTAAGCAGGAACCTGATGCAATTAAACAT
>DATBUB010000127.1:0-7743 GCA_036516555.1 Bacillaceae bacterium | reverse complement strand
AGTGTAAAGACCGGAAAGCCGATCAGGACAGAACGATAGCCGATTTCATCAACCAGGTCCAGGTTCACTTTCTTTACAAGCGGCTGCAATAACAAACTGACCCTTTTTCTGAAGATTAGACGAATCAGCCAGTATAGTGCCGTACCAGCAAGGAGTGTCCAAATGACCGTATTCAATTTCTTAGCATTGACCAAGGCCGGCATGCTTGCGAGCGGCTCGAACCTGTCTGGTGTCAGCAATTCCCCTTTATGGGGGCCAACCAAAGCCGGCATGGTGTAATGGGCGGATGTCTGATTGCCGTTCTTGTCGATCCAATTAAAATCCGCCTTGTAATCCGACAATGCGAATCCCGTCGTGACGAGGATAAATCCGACAACAGCAATCAGGCTGTACATGATAGCCTCCAGCCAAAATGAACGTTTATCCTTCACCTTTGGATCAACCGATTTCAGCAAGTACATGAGGCCTGCTGCAAAGCTGATGGCCAATATCGCTTGCCCTGCGGCAACGGTGGTCACGTGGATATGCAGCCAATCACTGCGCAGCGAGGGTATCAGTGGGCTGATGTCCCGAGGAAAC
This sequence comes from Bacillaceae bacterium, assembly GCA_036516555.1. Classification (GTDB taxonomy): domain Bacteria; phylum Bacillota; class Bacilli; order Bacillales; family Bacillaceae_C; genus DATBUB01. The sequence continues at coordinate 7,164 of DATBUB010000127.1, read as the reverse complement.
ATGCTTGCAAAAGCAATGATCAGGATGGCGACAGGCAGTGCAAACAATCCCAGGATATTCAGTTTATAAATAAAATAAATCATGATGAATGCTCCTACAAGCATCATACCGAAAAATGTAGTGAATTCAAACAGATTGCTGACGGGGGCATGTCCCCCCGCAATCCAGCGCAAAACAAAATAGCCAAGCTGGGCCACGAAGCCGACAATGGTCAGCGTGATTGCGACTGCAGACCATCTGCTTATGCTGACTCCCCTTTCCCTGGCCCTTTTGTCCCTGATGGAGCCTCCAAAGAAAAGGGTGGCAATGAGGTACAGGATGAAGGCAGTGTACAACAGGTTACTGCTTAGTCTCACTAGATCCGCCATTTGTAGCCCCTCCTTCGTTCCTAATGTTCTTCTTGTCATCCTGCTGATCTGCTGGTTCAGGAATGGATGTCCCATTCAGCACCTGGGCCAGTTCCCTTTTTATTCCGTGCCAGTTCTTGTTGGTGTGTGCAGCAATGAACACATCTTTTCCGCGGCGCTGCAGCCAAATCCTTCTGTGGTTCCAATAGGAACCCTGTATTACCCCAATCATGAAGATGGCTCCGCCTACAGCAAGGATCCATAGTGTCAGATCCTTCCGGACAGTCAGGGCAGTTGCGTTCCGAGTCTCGATTCCGGCAAATGTCATTTTATATTCCGTTTCACCGAGAGGCTCGATCGTTTGCCTGATGGCTGTGAAGCTTTTTTCCCCTTCGGGATGTTCGGGGGAAATCATGTTGAAAAGGAATGCCGGATTATTGGGCACAGATGAATCCGTCTGAGGCTCGCCGTTTTCTGCAAAACCTTTGAAATCAGGATAATAGCCGAGAAGCTCCACTTTATACCCGTTGCCCAGGTCATATTCTTCCTTTGGATCAAACAAATCGATGGTCAGTTCACCTTTTATCGATTCATCTTCTTTTTTCAGAAAATTGAAGGACATCGCCTTAAATTCATCCAGTTTATAATCCACCTGGTAAAGTGCAAAGTCTTCAAATTTCAACGGTTCGTTTACACGGATTTCCGCTTCTTTCACTTTTTCAAGCTTATCGTCTTCACCCAGTGTCTTTGTTGTATCACGTTTGTAAAGGACGACATCCGATTGAAAGTTCTTGACGACATCGCCAGCCCTTTCGAGCGCCTTTTCATATACTTCTTTGTCTTTCTCTTTATCATATAATTCCATGGTGAATTTTTTGTTTTCCAGAACATATTCTTTGTGGGTACCGGGAATTGTTTTTGTTTCCCCTTCCCTGAGCCAAAGGACTTCGTCCACATACATCCCCGGAACAAATCTGAGCATTCCGCCGATCAGGAAAATAATGAGGCCAATATGGTTTACATACGGGCCCCACCTTGAAAAGCGGCCCTTTTCGGCGAGAATATTCCCATCCTCTTCCCTGATGGTATACTTTTTTTCCTTAAGTCTTTTCTTCACGGCATCAAAATCGGCATCTGCCGTTTCTGATGTGCTCTTTCCGTATAGCCTCTGCCTCCTCAAAAAGCCCTCTACTCGGTTCACCCTCTGGTTTTTCAGGGCACGGTAAAGAGGGATGACCCTGTCAAGGCTGCAGATGACAAGCGATACCCCAATCGAGGCAATCAGAAGCAAATACCACCAGGAGCTGTATAAATCATGAAATCCCAAGAGGTAATAGATTTTTCCTAATGTCCCATATTGCTCTGCATAGTATTGGGCAGGATCCACATTTTGCGGTATGTACATCACCTGCGGAAAAATGGTTCCTAATGCAGAAGCAATCAAAGTAATGACAATCAGCCATATCCCCACTTTAACCGAAGAGAAAAAATTCCATACTTTGTCAATGAACTTTTTGTTATAAGTCTGGGATCTGCGTGCGCTTCCTTCATAGCGCATATCATGCAGGTTTTCTTTCTTGGCATCCTCCGTAAGCGCCCTGCCGCAGGCTTCACACAAAACCGTCCCCTGCGGGTTGACATGGCCGCATACACATTTTACATCATTCATCATAAAACTCCTTATTTAGGCCTGATGCTTTCCATCATGGACCTGATGCGGTCTTCCGTCAAATCGCCGACGACGATGTCTGTCACTTTGCCTTCCGGATCAACCAAGATGGTAGCCGGCAAATAATACACTCCGTATAAATCCATGACATCCTTCGTCTTGTCCCTCAAGATAGGAAAGGTCAGTCCGTGTTTATCAACGAATTTCTTGACAAGCAGGTCCTGGGTATCCAGGTTTACGGCCAAAATCTCCACATCCTGGCCTTCAAAAGCCTTATACTGGTTGTTCATATAAGGCATTTCCTTTTCACATGGCTTGCACCATGTTCCCCAGAAGTTCAAAAATACACCCTTGCCGCGATATTCCGACAGTTTATGTTTATTCCCTTGCATATCGGTCAGCACAAAGTCAGGTGCCATGTCCCCTACTTCAATTTTTGCGTGTTTATCTTTTGTAAGGCTGGCATACAGCGTATATGCGACTGCAGCCATCAAAACAGCCAAGATGACCGTCCTGATCATCAGCCTGCGCTTTTTCTTGTCAGTCATTAGTTCAACCAATACCTCCTTGCAAAGACGTATACACTTCCTTCACCATTATACCACTGCCGGAAAGCCTGATTGTCCAGCGGTTTTGAAGGTTGTGTGAAAAGTTCCCCAATCGTTACTGGACTTTGCCGGTTTCAGCAAGGTTCCTCAATTGCTTTACCTCATGCGGGGATAGCTCCCTGCTTTCTCCCGCATTCAATCCTCTTAAATCCAAGAAGGCAAATTTCTCCCTTCTAAGCTTCCGGACGGGATGGCCGATGGCTTCAAACATCCTGCGCACCTGCCGGTTCCTGCCTTCATGGATGGTGATTTCCACAATGGACTTTCCTTTGCGTTTATCAATGGACTGTACCTTGACCCTCGACGGGGCAGTCATGCCATCATCCAATTTGATTCCCCGCTCCAGCTTTCTCAGAGACTCACGAAGCGGAATGCCTTCGACTTTGGCAATATAGGTTTTTTGAATTTCATACCGCGGGTGGGCCAGCTTTTGAGCAAACTCCCCGTCGTTCGTCAGAAGCAAAAGCCCGGAAGTATCATAATCAAGCCTTCCGACCGGATATATCCTCTGCTCTATATGAGGAAAGAAGTCCGTCACCACTTTTCTGCCTTTATCATCACGCACAGCGGAAATGACCCCTCTTGGCTTATAAAAGAGAAAATAAACTTTCTCTTCCTGTTCCAGCGGGATTCCTTCCACTTCAATTTTATCGGATGCGGCCACTTTCGTCCCCAGCTCCCTGACAACCTTACCATTCACCTTTACTTTACCTTCCATGATGAGCTCTTCCGCTTTTCTTCTTGAAGCAATGCCAGCATGTGCAATCACTTTTTGCAGACGTTCCATTTATTTCACCTCAGTTGAATTAACAGGCTTTTACTGTATGAATTATTACATATGTAAACGCAAAATCAAAGAAAGAACGCTCTTTAGGAACGTCAGGCAAAAAAAAGATGCACAGCCAGTCAGCTGAACATCCACGTAACGATAATGATGGCAGCACCTATCCCGATCAGGTCGGCCAAAAGCCCGACCTTCAGGGCATCCCCCATCTTTCTTATGCCTACAGCGCCAAAATAAACTGTCAGGACATAAAAGGTGGTGTCTGTACTCCCTTGGAGGACAGAGGCCATTCTTCCAAGCAGAGAGTCCGGGCCATGAACGGCAATGATGTCACTCATCAAGCCAAGTGCAGCCGTTCCGGAAATCGGCCTGATGAGTGCCAGAGGAACAATTTCCGCGGGTACACCCATTATATCGAGAAGCGGCCTTAGCAGCTGCATAAAAAACTCCAACGCTCCAGATGTGCGAAAAACCGTGATGGCAACCAGCATTCCAACAAGAAAAGGAATGATGGACACAGCAATCTTGATCCCTTCCTTGCCCCCTTCAACGAAAGACTCATAGGCGGGGACCTTTTTCCACGTACTGTATATGAGAATGAGCCCGATGATCAGAGGAATAATCCACAAGGATATGACAGATATAAGCTGCATCATCTTTTCTCCCCTCTTGTACGGCGATGATAGAAATACCTGTCGATCAATATCGCCCCCGCTGTGGAACAAATGGTGGCCAACAGTGTGGGACCCACAATCTCCGTTGGTGCTGCAGAATCATATGACATCCGGATAGCGATGACCGTTGTGGGAATCAAGGTCAGACCGGACGTGTTAAGGGCGAGGAATGTGACCATGGACCGGCTTGCTTCCGTCTTTCCCCCGTTCAGCTCCTTGAGCTGCTCCATTGCTTTAATTCCCATCGGAGTGGCTGCATTGCCAAGCCCAAACAGGTTTGCGATCATGTTTGAGAGTATATAGCCCATTGCCGGGTGGTCCTCCGGAACCTCCGGGAAAAGCCGGGTGATAACCGGTTTACAAATAGAGGACAGCTTATTCAAAAGCCCTGCCTCCTGTGCAATCCTCATCATGCCCAGCCAGAAAACCAATATGCTGATCAAACCGATACACAAAGTAACGGCATCATTGGCGGATTGAAAAATCGCTTCATTGACATCCTTCATCCTCCCGGTTGCTGCGGCAAAGGCTAATCCTATAAGAGTCATACCAATCCAAATATAGTTAATCATGGCCCTGAATACCTGTATGGCTTAGAAACAGCTGCCGGAACGTTTCAAGCCACCCCATTTGTTTGTCTTTTGTTGACGGTTCCATATATATGGGGATTTTGTAGACTTCTTCCCCCTGAAAATATACGATGGCATCTCCCGCTTTGCCTTTTTGCCTTTCTTTGAGTTCTTTTTTCGGCGGGAGCCTATATTCGATCTGAATGTCGGAATATTCTCCTTTTGCCAACGGATAATAAAGGCTTTTCTTGATAAAAAAGCGCTGTCCTTTCCCTTTAATATCAAGGTTCCCTTTTCCAAGCAATTTGACAGTTTCATAGTTTTGGAAGCCATGTTCATACATCGCAATGTGGTCGTTCCAATCATCTGGCCCATATATGGTTATGGCAAGGAGATCAATGCCGTTTTTGGAGGCGGTCGTCACAAGTGTCCTGCCGGCTTTTTTGGTAAAACCCGTTTTTCCGCCAGTGCAATACGTATATTTCTCCGTAAGCAGCCGATTTTTATTTGTCCAGAAGGAAGGTCCGTCCTCCCTTTCAGCCCTGTATTTTTTCGTCCCTGAAATATCTCTGTACTGTTCGTCCTGCATGGCGTACCGTGTGAGGAGAGCCATGTCATAGGGGGTGGAGTAGTGGTCGTTATGATCATCCAATCCATGGGGGTTGGAAAATACCGTATTGGACATGCCAAGCTGCTCCGCCTTTTGGTTCATCAAGAAGACAAAGCCTTCTGTACTCCCCCCTACATGTTCTGCGATAGCAACCGCGGCATCATTGCCCGATCTAAGCATGAGCCCGTAAACGAGCTCCTTCAGCTTTATTTTTTCACCTGGCCGCAAATAAATGGATGAGCCTTCTGTATATACAGCATTCCGGCTGACACTTACCGTGTCCTCCAGTTTTCCGGATTCAATGGCCAGGATGGCCGTCATGATTTTAGTAATGGAAGCAATCCTGCGGACTTCATGTTCTTCTTTAGCAAACAGCACACGTCCCGAACGCTGCTCCATCAATATGGCACCCGACGCACTTACCGAAATGGCCGAAACTTCCTTCGGCAAGAGGGCGAGCAGCAATATTATGGCCAATGCCGGCATGACCAATTTATTCTTTCGTTTCATCCTCCCGCTCCTCTGCATGATTTGTACAAGTTTATGCAGGGACAGGCTTGTTATGATAAAAAAAAGCTCCCCTTTGACAGGCAGCTTTCCATACGAGCTTCTATGCATCCAGTTCCTGGAACTTTGAAAAAAACAGGTCTGCCTCTTCCTGGACGTCCGGACTTTCTTCCCGCTCCTTCAACTCAGGCAGTTCCTTGAGGTCATGCAAACCAAAGTAATCCAGAAATTCTTTCGTGGTTCCATACAGCCTGGCCCTCCCGGTTCCCTCAGCACGGCCAACTTCTTTGATCAGCCCCCTGGACATGAGGGTTTGAAGCGGCCGCTCCGTTTTCACACCGCGGATTTCCTCAATCTCGATTCTGGTAATCGGCTGTTTGTAGGCAATGATCGCAAGGGTCTCCAAGCCCGCCTGGGACAAGGCGGTTGTCCCGGGACTTTCCACAAGGCGTTTAATATAATCGGAATGCTCCTTCTTCGTTCCAAGCTGATACGTTCCTGCAAGCATGGCAAGAGAGATACCCCGCTCTGCATTGTTTTCATAATCCATTCTCAATAACTCCAGGAGTTCGAGAGCTTCCTTTTCATGTATTTCCATCGTATCACATATCTGCTTGATGGATAGACCTTCGTCCCCGGCTGCAAACAACAGACTTTCGAGGATTCCTTTTTGTTTATTTGCTGCCAAATCCTTCAGTCCTTTCCCTTGGTGCAATATAGATGTCTCCAAAATTCCCTGATTGTTCAACCGATATGGCATTCCTTTTCATCAACTCGAGTATCGCCAAAAACGTAACAACCATATGACCCTTGTCTTCGTAAGGAAAAAAAGAAAAGAAGCTGACCTTCCCGCTGATGGAATCCAGTTCTTCCAGAACTTCCTCCATCCTTTTTTCTATGGATATTTCCTGCCTTGCAATCGTTGTGGCCAGCGGCCTTTGAAGCTTCTTTCTTCTGAGGAGCTTGTGATAGGCCCCCAGCATATCATATATGGAGAGCCCCAAATCAAGCTGCTTTGGGGGAAGATCCTCAGCATATTGGGAAAGATCACTGGGCGGTCTTGTAAAAATGAGTCCTCGGTCCTGCTCACGGTCCTTCAGTTCCAAGGCAGCTTCCTTGAACTTTTTATACTCAATAAGCCTTTCCACCAGTTCATCGCGCGGGTCATCCGGTTCGTAATCCAGTTCTTCGTCCATATCAGGTTCATGCTTTGGCAGGAGCATTTTGCTTTTAATGGCCAAAAGGGTTGCTGCCATCACCAGATATTCACTGGCAACATCGAGTTGCAGCTCATTCATTGTGTGTATGTATAATAAATATTGTTCTGTTATATCAGCAACCGGAATATCATATATATCGATTTCCAGGCGGTTGATCAAATGCAGCAACAGATCCA
>DATBUB010000126.1:0-7389 GCA_036516555.1 Bacillaceae bacterium | reverse complement strand
AATGATTGATTCCATAGACATGGCCTCAAATATGCTACGCCGATTAAAGTTTCCCTCCACCGGTAAATTCAAAACAACAGAATATGAATTGCAAGTAGAGACCTTGCGAAAGAGGTTGGACCTTGAATAACCTTATACAGTTTGGCAAGCACTAGCCTTTGTGTAAGTTCTCCTGACGGCGAGTAAACCGCTCAAGACGGCGAGTAAACTGCTCCAGACGGCGAGTAAAACACTCCAGACGGCGAGTAAACTGCTCCAGACGGCGAGTAAAACTCCCTTTACGGCTATTAATGTTGTCTATGGGGGCAAGCAAAATGCTCTAAGGTAAAATACAGAGGTTAAATCATAAAAAAACATCAAGCAAGTGGGCTACTTTGGAGTAAACGAATTAATTTAGCAGTATTTTGTTTGTTTAAGGGCCTTTTGCAAGCCCATCCTCTTGCGGGCCAGCCATACTTGCGATAAGGTATAGAGATGGATTACTTCATATTATTACTAGACAGAGAAAGGAAATCATTGACATGGGTGTTCAAGCAATACATGAAGAAATGGAGCACCGTTCTACAGCGGCACTCATTATACTTATTACCGGGGTTGTGTTCCTGGCATCCAATTTAAGGGCACCGATTACTTCGGTGGGACCTATTGTGGATGCGATTCGAAGCAGCCTGGGCATATCCAATACCGCGGCAGGAGCCATCACGACTGTACCATTGCTGGCTTTCGCCTTGTTATCGCCATTTGCGCCGGGCTTTGCCAAAAAGTTCGGTATGGAAATGGTCTTGTTTTTTTCTATGATCATATTGGCCATCGGGCATATCCTTCGTCCCATTGGGGGAATCATTCCTCTTTATGGAGGAACCATATTGATCGGAGTCGCCATTGCAGTGGGAAATGTGCTGATGCCTGCGCTGATCAAAAAGAATTTTTCGCAAAACCTGGGTGTGATGACCGGCATCTATTCGGTTTCCATGAACCTGGCCGGAGCCTTTGCGGCAGGTTTAAGCATACCGCTTTCCCGCGCCACCGGTTTTGGATGGAGAGGGTCGCTTAGTTTTTGGGCCATCCTTACACTTGCGGCCATCCTTTTCTGGATTCCGCAAATCCGCTCTAGGCATAGTCACTCTGTCCCGGGTCAGCATGTCCGAAAAGGGGCGTCTTTGTGGCGGTCTCCTTTGGCCTGGCAAGTCACTTTTTTCATGGGCTTGCAAGCCCTTTTGTTCTATTGCCTTGTGGCATGGCTGCCCGTGATCCTGCAAAGCAAGGGAATGAACGCAGAAATGTCCGGCTGGATGCTTTCGGGCATTCAGCTTTCACAGCTGCCGTTCACGATGATTGGTCCTATTTTGGCAGGGAGGATGAAAAACCAGCAGCCGCTTGTGTGGACATCCGTAGTTTTGATGATTGCGGGCATTTGCGGGATTATGCTGGGAGGCGTCCATTTCACCCTTCTTTCCGTCATCATCATTGGAGCTGCCGGAGGCTTTGCTTTTTCCCTCTGCATGATGTTCTTCAGCCTGCGCACCCGGACTGCTTTTGAAGCGGCGGGCCTTTCAGGCATGGCACAGTGCTTTGGATACCTGCTTGCCGCCGCAGGTCCTCCTTTGTTTGGAGCGCTGTATGATTGGACGAACAGCTGGACGATTCCGCTGCTGCTGCTGATTGCTGCTGCAATCTTCCTGCTTATAGCAGGACTCGGAGCAGGAAGGGACCGGTATGTATCGGCGGACTGATTGACAGTGCGACCCGGAAATCTTTCCGGGTCACATTTTTGATTGGCTTGTATTCGTCTTTGGAGTTTTTGGAAAAAGGAATACAGTAAATTTGAATTGTAGTCAGTGGCCAGATAACTTTACGGAGCGGCCAGTAAACGGGCCGATGTGGACAGTAAATCATTGAATGTGGACGGTATATCGGTGATAGCGGACAGAAAACCGGATGGAGTTGCCGGTAAATGGCCAAGAGATGACAGAAAGCAAGACGAAGGCGCATTTATTGATTAGGGTTTGCAACATGTGCCCATACCATTTAAGAAAGCACATTAAAAGGGACCAAACGACATGCGTTTGGTCCCTTTTCCATGGAGGAAGACGGGAGGAGCTGTACTAAAAGGGATCCATTGCCTTTGCATTGGTTGGGCATGGGGAATGGGTCATAAGGTAAATGGGAACGGGTCATTGGTTTGCGTTCACATATTAAGGTGTTCCGTCTTCGCTCCATGCCCCGGAAAAGAGTCTCACCTTTCCGGGGTTAAAAATATTTGCGCCGTTAAATTCCAGTTGGATGGCATAATTCTTTGCATTGATCAGGTTGGACAATTTATGGGCTTTCTTCTCAAGCTGGATGGCCTTCTGGCGGTATTCTTCCGGATCAAAGAGGGCCACCCTGTAGAATACAGTGCTGTCTGAATACCCGAATTGCACCTCTTCTTTGGCTGAGGATCCAAACTCTTTATACATTCTGGCCTTGGCCCGCAGCTGGGTTGCCAGTTCAATGGCCTCTACAATCGCCAGGTTCTCGCCTTTGAACGATATTTCATGGTCGATATTCGCGCGGTACATCAATTTATCCAAAAGCCGGGTGTCCTTCCTGACTTCATCCAGCTCTTGTTCGACTGCTTCAACGGTTCGGGGGCCGGCTTCAGCCTGTTCGCCTTTTTCAACAGTGGCAAAAGCCACTCTCTCCATCTCTTCTTCGAGTTGATGAATTTTTCTCGTCAATATGCTTTTCAGCTTCACAGCCTCAGCCAATGTGATTTGTTCCATGCTATCGCTCCGTTCTATTTTTCACTCTATCCGACATTCTAACACATCATTTTCCAAAACTGCCATTCAAATATTTGGGCTTCATCATAAAGTGAATGAAGAAGGAAGGAATATGATCCATTTATATAGAAGGTAATAATCCATGCTGCTATATGAGGGGAGACAAACTTTTGAAACAATGGTTATACATTGGAATACCTCTCGTTCTTTTAGCCTTGGGGAGCGTTCTCTTTTATCAATTTGTCTGGTCGGCACCGCCGGAGCAGGCAGACAGGAAATTGGAAGACAAAGCTGATACGGCTGGAAGCGGAATGGACTCGGAAGACGAAAAAGGACAAAAAAATGTATCTGGAGAAAAAAGCGGATCACCGGAAGCAGCGTCCGCAGTAAGAAAGGCACACGATGTCATCAATGGACTCGTGGGGTGGGGACGATCAGGAAGCTTTCATTTTTCCAAGAATGAGGAGAAGCTTCAAACCATCCTGGCACAGATTGCTTCCGCCTCTGAAGATGCAGGGGATACGGTGAAACGCGACTTGGAAAACGCCAAAAAGGCGATTGAAAAAGCTCAAAAAAACGAGGATGTGAAAGGGGTTTTGGTCGCACACCGGATCCTTCACGATCTGGATGGCCACTTGAACGATGATCCTCTGGACGGGAAAATATGGGGCTATACCGAAACGGTGAGCGAGGACGCCAAGAAGGCTTTGAAATACTTACAATAAAGGACATTAACGGCATGCCAAGTAACCAGAAGTTGGCATGCTCCTTTTCTTTGAACATTCTGTGACAGCCATTGATATTTTGTGCGTCCTTTTGTATACTGACAAAGTCACGTTTTCATGCGGGTGTAGTTTAGTGGTAAAACCTCAGCCTTCCAAGCTGATGATGAGGGTTCGATTCCCTTCACCCGCTCCATACATACGTCAACGCAGTGTTCCGTTCCGATGAAGGACGAAGCACTGCGTTTTTTATTATGTACAAGCCAGTATCTTCTTGCTGAATTCTCCTCCGTTGACCTGGACAAACATGGAGCCAAGGGATTCAAGCAGCTTTTCCGCCTCACCCGCGTCAAAAGATGGAGGGAAAAAGACCACCTGAAGGGCATCCTTCGTTTCTTGGGTGACGGCCGTACGGACAGAATCCACGAACGGACTGCCAAAAGGCCACTTGTCATCTGCTGTTACGATGATATTTTCCATCGCGTTTTCCCTTCCATTCAGCCCATGATAAGCATCATCAGGCCGGCCATGCCTGATCTCCACAGCACCTGATACGAACGCGATGTCATAAATCCCGATCGGGAGCCGGAATTTCAATGAGAAAAAGTTATTGATGCCCGCTGCAGAATTCATGGTCGGAATATAATTCTGTTTTTTTACCCTCCGATACAGTGCCTCTGCGGAATGACGGTACCGGTTTGGGTCCTTGCCAAGCTTTTTGAATAAAGTCCGCCATTCTTTTATTTCTTCAAAATCGGTTACGTTTTTATCCTCCAGGTCGAAGAAAAGGGATTCCTGGAACAATTGCAGCCTTCCTTTGAGCATTTGAGGCGAATCGCTTACCGCAATGCCATCATATTGCAAAATGCCAAAAAATATCCCCGGCACCTTGTCACACAGGTTCGGATGAATACTGATTTCCAACCTTTCCACCTCCAAAAATCGTTAAAAATAGTTTATCATAGAAGGATGACAATTACGTTAAATGGCGAACTTCCGCCATGCGATAGAGCATTCAACATTTTACAGGAAAGGAGGGACGGACATGGATTACGGCAAGCTTAAGCAGGACATTGTGGAATATGGCAAAAGCATTGGCATTCAAAAAATCGGTTTTGCCGGAGCAGATCCTTTTTCGGAGATGAAAAACCTCCTGATCCGGCAGGAAGAGCTCGGCTATCAATCCGGGTTCGAAGAGAAGGATATCGAGAAGCGCACCCATCCCGAGCTGATATTCGACGGCCCGCGCTCCATCATTGCAATCGCCTTGGCATACCCATCCAAGCTGAAGAATGCGCCGAGGAGCAAGCGAGGGGAGCGCCGCGGCATTTTCTGCCGGGCATCCTGGGGAACGGATTATCATGTGCTTGTCCGGGAAAAGCTGGAGCAGCTTGCGGCTTATATAGACAGCCGTATGGACGGGGCGCGGTTCAAGCTCATGGTGGACACCGGGGAACTCGTGGACCGGGCTGTGGCGGAACGCGCCGGGATTGGCTGGAGCGGAAAAAACTGTTCCATCATCACGCCAGAATTTGGCTCCTACGTCTACCTTGGGGAAATGATCACCAACCTTCCCTTTGAGCCGGATGAACCGATGCACGACCAGTGCGGGGAATGCACCAAATGTCTGGATGTATGCCCGACGGGTGCCCTTGTGCAGCCGGGCCAGCTGGATGCCCAGAGCTGTATCGCCTTTTTGACCCAGACTAAAGGATTTTTGCCGGACGAATTCAGGGATAAAATCGGGAACCGTCTATATGGCTGTGATACGTGCCAGACTGTATGTCCGAAAAACAAGGGCATGGACTTCCGTGTCCATCCGGAAATGGAGCCGGATCCCGAGCTTGTGAAGCCTTTGCTTGTGCCGCTCTTGGACATCTCCAATAAAGATTTCAAGGAAAAATATGGAGTTATGTCAGGGTCCTGGCGAGGCAAGAAACCGATCCAGCGCAATGCCATCCTGGCGCTTGCCCATTTCAAGGAAGATTCTGCGGCAGGCGAGCTCATCCAGGTCATGCGAAAGGACGTACGGCCCGTTATTAGAGGGACGGCTGCCTGGGCATTGGGAAAAATCGGCGGCGAGGAAGCGCATGCCGCTCTGATGGATGCGAGGGTGAGAGAAAAGGATGAAGAAGTGCTTGCTGAAATCGAAAAAGGCCTTGCGTTTTTCAAGGTCAGGGACAGAGCATAGGTTATAATATCCGACAGGGAACAGGGCGCAAATGCCCTGTTTTTTTATCGGAACAGACATTTGGGATATGATTTTCCCCGCCATCCGCATATATATCGGGTAAGGAGGGATAGCGTGAGGAAACAATTGGCTGCCATGCTCGAGGAAAGGACGGAACAGTTGGTCGGTCGGCAGAGAAGTGAAGAGGAAAAGATCATAAGGAAGCATGATTCCCTTGCAAAGAGAAAAGCTGAAATCGTGAGGGTGATGGCCACGGGGCACGTAACCGGAACGGAAAGAGAAGGAATTCATGAACATGTTTTTTACGATATCCATTTGAAGTATTTGATTAAACAGTGCGATAAGATGTACATGGAAGAAGGGATTGAGCACCGTAAGGCTTCCTTTTATAAAGGCGGAGTATTTCAGGATGCCGAGGTGCCTGTCATCTACCCGAATACCGGTCCCATTGCGGGGGCCGCAAAGGCTGAAAGGGCAGAAAGGTCAGAGGAACGCCAGAGGTATACGTACAATCGCATGGAAGCGGTCCGTTATGCGGAAAGATGGTGGAACTCCTATAATCCGGCCTATATCAAATTTGATGTCGACTGTACAAATTATATATCCCAATGCATGCATGCAGGGGGAGCTCCCATGCGGGGACATCCGAACCGCAGCAAGGGATGGTGGTACAGGAATAAAAACTGGAGTTACAGCTGGTCGGTTGCCAATGCTTTGAAAACCTACCTGCAGCATTCCACTTCCGGCCTTCGGGCAAATGAAGTGACCGATCCCCTCGAACTGAAGCTGGGCGATGTGATTTGCTATGATTTCCAGGGGGACGGACGTTTTGACCATAACACCATCGTAACCGGCAAGGATGCCGCCGGGATGCCGCTTGTCAATGCCCATACGTACAACAGCAGGATGAGGTACTGGGCTTATGAGGATTCAACCGCCTATACGCCTAACATCAAATATAAAATGTTTACGATCCTGGACGATGCGTAGCTGTTTTTCCGGTGTACCGCAAAGTGGTATAATGGCACGGTATGAAATACTGACAGAGGTGAACATCCGTGCCAATCCATGTTGTACTTTACCAGCCGGAAATCCCTGCAAATACAGGGAATATTGCGAGAACTTGTGCCGCGACCGGAACCACGCTGCATTTGATCCGGCCGCTGGGCTTTTCTACGGACGATAAAATGCTCAAACGGGCAGGGCTTGATTACTGGGAACATGTCAACATCCACTATCACGATTCACTCGAAGACTTTTATAAAGCGAATGAGGGCGGAGACATGTTTTATCTGTCCAAATTCGGCTCAAAACCCCATGATACGTTCCAGTATGATAATCCTGAGAAGGATTATTACTTTATCTTTGGACGGGAAACAAAAGGGCTGCCAAAGGAAGTCATAGCGAGAAATCTTGACCGCTGTTTGCGGATTCCCATGAATGACAATGTGCGATCGCTGAATTTGTCCAATGCAGCAGCCATCCTGGTCTATGAGGCGTTGAGACAACAGCGGTATCCAGGCTTATATTGATGCCCCAAGGCGGACGAAAGGTGTTCAAAAAGCACCGGTCGCCGCCTTTTTTATGTCTTTTTCTCCAGGAGATCAAGCAGGTGCCATGCCAGCTGGCCCAACTGCCTGGCTTCATGATCCAAAGCGGACTGGCCGAACAGATTGGGCATTGAATGAAGCAGGCTTTCCAGTAAAAAAAG
>DATBUB010000125.1:0-3719 GCA_036516555.1 Bacillaceae bacterium | reverse complement strand
TTCAAGCTGGCGGTATATCTCCCTGTCGATCAAATGGCCTTCCTGGACCACAATCTGCCCCTGAAGGATTTTGACTGGCTCTACACTTTGCATTGCCTGTTTTTTTCTTTCTTCCGTCAATTCGGGGTCGAAAATTTCATTTGGGACAATGGCATATTTCCCCAGCTGGACAGCAGCATATTCAAGCTCAGTCTTGAGTCCTGCGGCTTTTATACTTTCCTCCAAAGCAACCTCAGCCCTGCCTAGCTGTTCATCACGTATCTTTTCTGCCATAATGGTCTCAACCTGGCCAATCAGGACATTCCGCGCTTTGTTGAGTTCATTTTCCTCAGCATTCAGCAGACTGATGAAAGCTGAATCATCAATGGCTTCTGTTACATCTTCGGATACACTTGCTGACAGTTTCGTTTTCAGTACGGACAGGCGTTCTTGTGTTGACTTCGACAGAAACTCCTTCTTCAGTTCGGCATCCTCCGTATTATCGGGAATTTTTGGAGCCTCCTGATTGGTATCCCTTACGAAGTCGAAAATGGAACCTAGGAGAGACACCCTGTTTTGACCCATTTCTTTCTTGAAGACATAGGCCCTTTCGACTTCTGCTCCTGCTTTTTCCCTCTCTTCCAGTGTCTTAGCCTCATCCTCCACCGTTTTTGGCGAACGGAGTGTTTTATCTGCAACCGAAAACAGCTCCATGTCATAGGTCTCTGGCTTGACGTTATGGTAAAGCAGTCCAAACACCAGCAGACCAAGGATTAAAAAGATGAGGGATGTAAATACCTTATAACTTAAAAACGTCCGGGTCTTGCTTATATACTTTTGAAAGTTCATAGAAACCTCCATTATTCTTAATAAGCAGTACATTGATCCTTTAAACTAAATGATAACAGCTTTGACCATAGATTTCACCCAGAATTTGTTACTTGTCCCAAAACAAAGCCATATAAAAAATACCCGGAACATCAAGTTCCGGGTATATTGGCGTTCTGTTCATATGCAGATATGATCCTCGCCACCAACGGGTGACGGACAACATCGCTCTGGCTTAAATGTATGAATGAAATGCCCGATACATCGGTTAAAATCGTTTCCGCAGCAACCAATCCGGATTGCACTCCCTTTGGAAGGTCAATCTGTGATGTATCGCCGGTAATGACCATTTTAGATCCAAACCCCAAGCGCGTAAGGAACATTTTCATTTGTGCCTGTGTGGTGTTCTGTGCCTCATCCAGGATGACAAAGGCATCATCCAGCGTTCTTCCTCTCATATAGGCAAGCGGGGCAATTTCTATGGTTTCCCTGTCAATCAGCCTTTGGGTATGTTCGGCTCCAAGCACATCATGGAGTGCATCATAGAGAGGACGAAGGTATGGATCCACTTTTTCCTTCAGATCCCCGGGGAGAAATCCCAGGCTCTCACCCGCCTCCACCGCCGGGCGAGTCAGGATGATTTTATTCACCTTGCCGTTCTTTAGCGCATTTACCGCCATGACAACCGCCAAATACGTTTTGCCTGTGCCTGCAGGACCAATTCCAAACACGAGGTCCCTCTTGCGGATGGAATCTATATATTGACGCTGGCCCAGTGTTTTGACCCGGATGGACTTCCCTTTAATATTGCGAGCTATCTCCTCATTGAACAATTCAGAAAAGCTTTCCGCATTTCCCTGTTTCGAAAGGTGAGCTGCGTAAGCAGCGTCACGCTGGGCAATATGAACCCCTTTCCTGATGACCGCAAGCAGCTGCCTGAGAGTATCTTCCGCCTGGCCGACATCCTTGCTCTGTCCGGAAATGTTGATGGCGCCCCCTCTTGAAACAATGGCCACCTCAAACTCCTCTTCCAAAGTCTTAAGATTGATGTCTCCATTGCCAAACAAGGCAAGGGCTTCATCAGGGTTTTCCAATTCGAGTTGTTGTGTGATGAATTCTTCTGGCATTCGTTAGTCTCCTTGAATGATTGGTTTTCCTTCTGCAATATTTTCAATCACCTGGAAGTATACTGATAGTAACACTTTACCATTCTCGACTGACTCATGCAAAATATATTCATCATCCACTTCGGCATCATCTGGCATCGTCTTTTTCACATCCCGTCTCGCCAGTTCCATCGCCGCTTCAACCGCTTCCTCCTTTGTCAGGGAGCGTGTCACTTCTTTTTTCTCACGGATTGCCCTTTCCACATATTGGACAGGAAGACGCCAGCCAAGAAATTGGACGGATCTTTCATCTGTTTCTTCCTCAAACTCTTGAAATTCATGCTTGCTGAAACCCCAAAAGGGAATGGACAGGCTAGATACCTTCAGCATATGTTTCCGTATTTCATTGCCCGTATACGTTTGAAAAACCGATTCCAAAGGAAATTCCACCTTCGTTACATACCATGTTTTTCCCCATACTTTTCCTTTGGCTGCCACGATTTCCGGCTCATCCTCCTTGCCGATTTCTCCTGATACAAGAAGCTGCCCCTTTTCTACAAATTGGTGCACTTTTATAAGAGGCTTTCCCTTTTCGATGAACAGATCGGCAATGACCGCCTTCTTTTTGGCAACGAGATGCTGCGGACCAGTTTGTTCTGTTGATTTTGGCTCTGTTTTTTCAACCACCTGAAAATGGTAGGTTGTCCCCTTCAATTCCACGCCCACCCACGTAATGTTTTCCACCCTGTCCGTTAATTTTCTTTGTAACGTTTCAGGATCATCGCCCAATAAATGCAAGGTCCCTACCCGTACACCCAGCTTGTCCAATTCTTTACGGATTTTGTGCTCCGTTTCCGGAGTGGCACCCTTCACGATGATTCCCCACGTCACGTTTGATAGAAAGGTAATTACAAACAGAAAAAGGAAAATGCCAATCAGGAACCCTGCGTTCCGGATTGTACGCCTCCACAGGAAAGGAAACCCCTCCCCGCGGATAAATGTCAGGGTACAGTCTTGCTCCTTGACCAGCCTCCGGATAGTATGTATATCCCTCAGAAAAACATAAAAAAGCATGGCCTCTTCTTTTTGCCTCTTTACCTTCCAAACCATCACTTTTGATCGTGTCAGCTTATTGAGAAAGCGTTCTAAACCTTTTCCCTCGGCTCTGACAAGAACACGTCCCGAAATAAAAGTCATCCATTGGTTTTTCAAGCTTGGCCCTCCTATTCATTTATATATAAAACTTCCTCTATTTTGCCTTCAAGCAGTATTTCTTCGGGCAATATGGTTTTAATGACAAAGGACTTTCCCTTAATGAGGAGCTGTCCCTGTTTCAGAAGGAGCCGCAGCTCCCTGTCTGTAAACGCCAGCAATCCGCGGTGGTTTTCAATATAAATGTGAATCTGTCCAACCATGGTCACCCTGGGAAGGTCCATCAGCACATCTGCAGGAAGTTCCATCTTATTTGTCATCCATCTGCGAAGCTGGTGAGTCCATTTTTTTGCCATAAAAAAGAACCCCCTCTCAACTCATATGTATGAGTCGAGAGGGGGTTTCATCACTTGTTTTTACTCGGCAGCTAAACCCGTCCGGTTCTCCTGTACGGCCTTTTGGCTCTTGGAGGGCCAAGCACTTCGGACATGATGATCCCTTTAATGATGTCATCCTGCCGTTCAAATGGCAATCTATCTTGTTTTTTATTATCAGACAGCGATTCAGCAGGGGCAAGCTCCCGGATTGCGCTGGTTTTCATGACGGCTGCCTCCTGTTGTCGCTTCATTTCCTCCATCTGCTGCTGAAGGTCGC
>DATBUB010000124.1:0-3503 GCA_036516555.1 Bacillaceae bacterium | reverse complement strand
TCAGTACTTTTTCTTGCTTGTTACCTCGCATGGCAACCCTTCCTTTTTTTGTGGGATATATAAAATATCTTGTCATCGGGCAAAGCTAAAATCAACTATTATGGCTGTAATGATAGAAAAATACTGGAAATAAAACTTGCCACGTTGATGAAAAACGAATATTATAATAAATGTATTTATAATTGTTCGTCTTTGGAGGTCTAGATCCATGTTTAAACTGAAAGAAAACAACACAAATGTAAAAACGGAACTTATTGCAGGATTGACGACATTTCTCACCATGGTGTACATCGTCATTGTCAATCCGATTATTTTAAGCGATGCCGGAGTGCCCTTTGATCAGGTATTTATGGCCACCATCCTTGCCACCATCACAGGGACATTATGGATGGCGCTGGCAGCGAATTATCCGATTGCGATCGCACCAGGAATGGGAATGAATGCTTATTTTGCCTACTCCGTTGTGGGATCACACGGCGGAATCGGATATCATACGGCTTTTGCTGCCGTTTTTGTTGCAGGTGTAATCTTTGTCATCCTATCGTTGACTCCGTTCCGCAAGATTTTGATTGAAGCAATACCAAGCAACCTGAAGCATGGCATCACAGCCGGAATCGGATTGTTCATCGCTTTTATCGGGATGAGGCTTTCCGGTATTATTGTCGCCCATCCAACCAACCTCGTCAGTTTGGGCAATCTTCATGATCCAAAGGTCTTGCTTGCTCTTCTTGGCCTTGGTGTTACCCTGTTGCTGTTGGCTTTGCGTGTTCATGGCGCCCTTTTTATCGGTATGATCATTACCGGATTGACCGCTTACTTTACAGGTTATCTGTCGTTTGAAGAGGGCTTTGTGAAAAGGCCGAGCTTGCCGGAAGGCCTTATAGTAGGCAATCCAATTGCTGCTTTCGGAGATGTCTTCCAGCATGGTTTATATGGAGTCGTTTTCGCTTTTTTGCTCGTCACCATTTTTGATACGACAGGCACCATGATTGGGGTCGCACAGCAGGCCGGCCTCATGAGGGGAAATACTTTGCCGCGTGCGCGCCATGCCCTTTTGGCCGACTCCGTCGCAACCACTGTCGGCTCCATGTTCGGGACAAGCCCGACAAGCGCTTATATTGAATCCAGCTCAGGAGTCGCAGCCGGTGGACGGACAGGTTTGACAACCGTCACCGTTGCCGTGCTGTTCATTATCTCAGCCTTTTTCGGCCCGCTCGTCAGTGCCGTTTCCGGGTTGTCCGCCATCACTGCACCTGCGCTGATCATTGTCGGAAGCCTGATGATCGGTGCTGTATCCCATATTGATTGGAGCGAGATGGATGAAGCGTTCCCTGCTTTCCTGATCATTTTGAGCATGCCGCTTACATCCAGCATCGCAACTGGAATCGCACTCGGTTTCATATCCTATCCGCTGCTGAAACTGGCAACAGGCAAATGGAGAGATATCCATCCCCTTGTCTATGTCCTGGCGGTGCTGTTCTTCTATCAGCTGGCATTCTTGCCGCATTGATGAAGGAAAAGCGGAGGGCGCCTGCCTATCGGCGACAAGCACAAGGCAGAGCGCGCAGGAGGTCCTGACCTCCGTAGCGCTTTGACTTGTGACCTCGAGCCGATGGTGCCCGGAGCTGGACATGGAAAAGCGGAGGGCGCCTGATTAGCCCCGACAAGCATAAGACGAAACTTGCAGGAGGTCCTGACCTCCGGAGAGTTTTGGCTTATGACCTCGAGGGGCTGGCGCCCGGAGCTGGACATTAGAAAAGCGGAGGCGACTGCTCGGGCGCGACAAGCGCTGGAGCTTCTGCCGGAAAAGCCGATAGGCTTTACAGAAGAAGCGAAGCGACCTCGAGCGCCCAGGAGCCGAAGCTGGACATGGAAAAGCGGAGGCGACTGTCCATCGACGTACGGGCTGGACGGACTCCGACTGAGATAAAGGAAACACGATGAGCGAAGCGAATCGATGTTGACTTATCGCAGGGAGGTGGCCGGAAGGCCGCTAGTCGATAGGAGCCGAAGCTGGACAATAGAAAAGCGGAGGTGCCCTGCTTAGCCCCGACAAGCATAAGGCGAATCATGCAGGAGGCCCTGGCCTCCGGAATGATTTGACTTATGACCTCGAGGGGCTGGCGCCCGGAGCTGGACAACGAAAAGCGGAGGGCGCCTGCATATCGGCGACAAGCACAAGGCAGAGCGCTCAAACCGCCTTACTGTCTACTCTGCATGATTTACTGTCCATTGATTGCGCTTTACTGTCCATAGCGGAGCACTTACTGTCCATTCACTGAAGTTATCTGGCCGGTGACTACAATTCAGTTCATTTTTCACCACTAAGCCCCTCGCCCAAGAAGGGAATATGGTTAAAAATAAGTCTCTCACATGAAAAGAGGGCTCCCAAAAGCTAAGCTTTTGGGATGCCCTCTTTTTGTTTTGCCTTTTTTGCCGGCGGCTGGTGGATAGCCAAACCTTTTGTCTGCTCTACTGCCTCCAGGAATGCTTCCCCCAGTCCGGGATGCGGGTAGAATGGAAATAGGAAATCTTCATCTCTTGCCCCCATCTCCAAACCGAGGACAGCCCCTGAAATAAGTTCAATGGCACCTTCACCAAGCAAATGCGCTCCCAGCAAGCGGTCGGTTTCCTCCTCCAGAACCACTTTCATAAGACCTTCCTTACTCCCTGTAAGTGCCGCAAATCCATTGGCCGCCAGCGGGAAAAGGCCAGTTTTGACCGAATAGCCTGCTTCAATGGCTTCCTTTTCCGTAAAACCTGCAAACGCGAGAGGAGGATCTGAATGGATGACGGTTGGAATCCATGTCAGATCTGTTTCTCCCGGTATGCCGCATGCAGCCTCAGCGGCCGTTTTCCCTTGCCTGATTCCCTTGACGGCAAGAAACGGAAACCCGGTTACGTCACCGGCCGCAAAGATGGCAGGCACCTCTGTGCGTCCTTCCTTGTCGGTTAAGATAAACCTATCTTCATCAAGCAGGACACCGATCCGCTTGACCCCCAATTCAGTCGTTCCACCTTCCCATTTTTCCCCTGAGTAAAAATGGGAACACTCCAGCCTCATTTCTTCCCCTCTGGCATTGACAAAAGTGCATTCTGCCATCTCATCGCCTTCTGACCAGTCCAAATGGGTAATGCCAGGATAGTGCTTAATTTTTCTCTTTTTCAGCAGCCTGCTGACCTCTTTCTGTATATCCTCATCAAGTTCAAGCTGCTGACTTCCATCTGAAACAATGGACACGTCGCTGCCCAAAGCACTGTATGCGAACGCCGCTTCCAGCGTAAAGCTGGTAAAACCCGATAAAACAAGGCTGGCAGGGACTTCTTCCAGGTTGAAAAGCTGCAGGGAGTTTATCTGCCCTTCCACA
Organism: Bacillaceae bacterium; assembly: GCA_036516555.1. Taxonomy (GTDB): domain Bacteria; phylum Bacillota; class Bacilli; order Bacillales; family Bacillaceae_C; genus DATBUB01. The sequence continues at coordinate 135 of DATBUB010000124.1, read as the reverse complement.
GGAACCGGCCGTGCCCCCGAAGCCACGATGGCGTGTTTGAAACGAAACATGTCAAATTGGTGGCCGCTTTCGACCCCAATCCGGCCTTCATCCAAAAAAGAAGCCGTTCCATACATCACTTCGATTTTATTGGCT
>DATBUB010000123.1:0-2364 GCA_036516555.1 Bacillaceae bacterium | reverse complement strand
CTCTATCAGGCGGTCATCAAAATCACGTGGATGGCTTGTTGTAAAGCGAATCCTCGGAATATCGATCTTACGCAGTTCATCCATCAGATCCCCAAGGCCGTACTCCAAATCCTCAAAGTCCTTGCCATAGGCATTTACATTCTGGCCAAGAAGCGTAATCTCCTTATAGCCCTGCGCCGCCAGCTGCCGGACTTCCTGGATGATATCCTCCGGACGCCTGCTACGTTCTTTGCCTCGTGTATAAGGCACGATGCAATATGTGCAAAATTTATCGCAGCCGTACATGATGTTGACCCATGCCTTGATATTGCCGCGGCGGACTTTTGGAAGATTTTCAATGACATCCCCTTCTTTGGACCATACCTCGATGACCATTTCCTTTGAAAGGTAGGCTTCTTGCAGGATTTGCGGAAGACGGTGGATGTTATGTGTGCCAAAAATCATATCGACAAATTGGTGCTTTTCCAGAATTCGATTGACTACGGATTCTTCTTGGGACATACAGCCGCAGACACCGATCAGCAAATCGGGCTTTTCCAGTTTAAGGGGTTTTAAATGGCCCAATTCCCCAAAAACTTTGTTCTCTGCATTTTCACGAATGGCGCACGTATTGAGCAATATAACGCTGGCATCTTCCACCGAGTCGGTAGGCTCATAGCCAAGCTGCATAAAAATTCCTGCCATGACCTCTGTGTCATGCTCATTCATCTGGCACCCGTATGTGCGGATATAAAACTTGCGTCCATTCCCCATGCCAAGGAATTCTTCTGCTATATTAAAATCTTTATGGTATTTGACTTCTTCTTTTCCCCGTTTTTTTGCTTCCTTCAAGGATGGAGGGACATATACAGTTTGGAAGTATTGGCTGTAATCCTTCTCCTTTTTGGGAGCAGACGCTGAACCGGTTGCTTGTTGACTTTCCAAACGCTGTTTTTCGTTCATGTAAATCCCCTTTCTATAAACGTGCTTCCAAAACGGCAGCACCCTGCCACGAAATGTATGTTAACGTAAAATTTGTGTGTGATGAATGTAGTCCATACATTGTACTAGTATATAGTTTTTTATTTTTGAAAACAATAGAAGTCGTTTATTGACGCAAAAAATTCAGAAAAGGGGCTGCCCTCGGCCATTGGGACAGCCCCTTTTCCTTATGGTTATCTCGGTTCGACAATCAGTTTGATGGCTGTACGTTCTTCACCGTCAATCAAAATATCGGTAAATGCAGGGATACAAATCAGATCGACTCCGCCGGGGGCGACAAAACCTCTTGCAATGGCAACTGCTTTCACTGCCTGATTCAATGCCCCCGCACCGATAGCTTGAATTTCCGCCCCGCCCCGTTCCCGCAGAACGCCTGCCAGGGCGCCCGCTACAGAATTGGGGTTGGATTTCGCTGATACTTTTAATATTTCCATCTCCTGTTCCTCCTTGTCATGTCCCCTTGCCGATTGCCGCTAGTATAAGCACAACCGCAAATAAGCGTTTCCATTGCTACTATATTCGCGCGCTTGGGCAACTATTCCGGTTTGTCCCAAAGAGGAGGCAGATGGAAGAAATTCCTTTACTCACGAGAAGAACGGATGTTCTTCATTTATTAATATAGGGAAGATGCTTTTGGCTTTACCTGTTTTGTCATCCACTTGGATCAGGCAAGCGCTCAACTGTTTCCTCCCGGTTTTTGGGACTTCAAAACGCACGGGCATGGCAGTCAGAAACCTATTGATAACCGCATCCCTTTCCATTCCCAATATTCCGTCATAAGGTCCTGTCATCCCCACGTCCGTCATGTAGGCAGTACCTTCCGGCAATATGCGAGAATCCGCAGTCTGTACATGGGTATGGGTTCCAACCACTGCTGTCACCCTTCCATCCAGATACCAGCCCATCGCTTGCTTTTCGCTTGTCGCTTCGGCGTGAAAATCAACAAAAATAATATTGGTTTTACGCTTTGCCTGTTCAATCAATTCATCCGCTTTCTTAAATGGACAGTCCAATGGAGGGAGAAATGTTCTTCCCTGCAAACTGATCACAGCCGCCTCCAACTGATTTATCTTTACAAATACGATTCCCTTTCCGGGTGTACCCTCTGGAAAGTTGGCTGGCCTGGCCAAATATTTTGCATTGTCAATAAAGTCAAAGATTCCCTTGTTGTCCCATGAATGGTTCCCCAGTGTAACGGCGTTGGCACCGGATTCAAGAAAATTCCTGTATATCTCTTCGGTAATCCCTCTTCCTCCTGCTGCATTTTCTCCATTTACAATGGTCAGGTGAGGGCGAAACTTCGCTTTCAATTTTGGTATATATTCTTTGATCATTTCCCTGCCGGGGGAGCCGACCACATCGCCTATAAACAAAATATCCATA
>DATBUB010000122.1:0-3957 GCA_036516555.1 Bacillaceae bacterium | reverse complement strand
CTTTATTGACTATATTTTTTCATGGCCAATGACCACTATGACCTACATTGAGCTGCGAAGGTTATCTTTTTTTATGCTTTTACTCCTTTGGGTCGTTAAAGTTCGAGCAAGGCTTTGTTTTAAAAACCATTGCAATACGAATGACCCGATAAGCAAAATCAGCAGTAAAAAGATCGTCATTGAAATAGAAATTGTCACGAGCGAACTCATCGTGAATGAGAAATAATGTAAGTATAGGACAAAGCCCAGACCATGACCGGCTGCCACTGTGATACTAGCCCACGATACCAACTACATCAGCCAATGCGTAAAGATGTGCTTGTGGCTCCAACCAATCGATCGAAAGGTCCCAATCTCATTTTTTCGAAGGAGAAATAGAGAAAAAAGCGACTCCATTAAGGTAATGACAGCAATGACACAGGAACTCCCTAAAATGATGAAATGAAACGAGTTGACCTGGAAGTTTACGTATTGCCCCAGCATTGTGGCATTTGTTAATTCAACCGTGGAATTCAAGGCAAGGATAACAAATACAGTTAGCGCACTTACCAGGATAATTTGAATTATGGTTGAGATGATAAATTTTTGATAGAACTTAATGCTCTTTAAAGCAAGCATATTTGGCGAAGGCTTTGTTTTTGTTTTGTTTATCTTCTTTTTTGAGCCCGGCAACGGTTTACCTGTCCAAACAGGACTCCAGCTCCGTTCAGTAATGCCAATCATGAAAACGAGTGCCAGCGCAGCGAACGCTCCATTCCAAAGAAAGAGGGAAACCGTTGCTGGACCGTCTGTGTAATGATTCATGATAGAAAGTACAATGAGGGAAAAGAGCCAAGACAGCACTACAAAAAAGATTAATTCCATCCTGACAAGCAATTTCACTTTGCTGGTATCCCAGCCAAATTGAAGCAGTAATTTTATTTCTTCCGCTTTCCTTTTTTGGTAAAAATAAAGCCGATTCCAAATATAAATAATACTCGTTACCATAAAACAGATACTGAGGATGGCGGTGGTTCCGCTCCATCCTTTTATGATCGTAGCGGCTGCCCCTAAAGTAGTCCAAGGCTGTGAAACAGTCCCAAGCCCTTCCACCAAGACATCCATGTTTTGATAGGATGACCCTGCAACAATATCAACTTCATAACCCATGGTAAGCAGCTGTTTAGCCACCGCTTCAATTTTTTCCTGCGCCTCAGCGTTATATTCCGTAATGCCTGAGACACGTACCCGTATGGCATCTATCGGCTTCTCCCCTTTAATAATTTCCGCATCAGTAATATTGATGACACCGTGCGCGGGGGAAGGGATAAAACTGCCTGGAAAAATGGTCGAATATAACTCAATTGGTTTATCCAATATCTTGTCGTTCTGATCCTTTATTAATTTGACAGGGGCCATCTGATAAATGCCTAATGGACTGGAAGATAAGGACCTCTTAAATTGTTCAATCGAATATTCACCATGGGGATTCAAAACAAATGGGAGTTCTTTTATTTCATGAAAGGTTCCGCCTTTTTCTTCTATGTTTCTATAAACGGGTACACCATGAAAATCCCCAACCTGTTTTACTGATAAGGACTTATCTTTTTCAACCGTATAATTTATTGGACTGGCACTATAAAACTTTGAAGTAGAACCCAAGTGAGCCGTAAATCCACGATCATTTGGAAGTATCGAAAGATCTTTGGAAACGCTGAAGGGTTGATATTGAAATGGTTTCAATACTTCCTTAAAGTCTATGGCATACTCTGTTTTGTTTGTTGCCGGATACGTAATAAGTTCGTTAAATAATTCAACATATTTTTTAGGATCACCAAGTAATAATGGTTCATTTGGATTTACGCCCAATTCCCTTTTCCACTGTGAGGTTTGCTCTTTATGAATATCGAGCTCTTCCCAGGTGATGATAGCTTCAACAGGAACGGTTGGATCGGCTAATTTCATTACCGGAATAATAGAGGCATCTCCAGCAAACTGAAATGTATGTTTATCAAATGCATCGTTATCATGTAATTTCTCAAATGAAATTCCAGTTAATCTTTCTTCACTCTCCGGGTCAATCCCTGCCATTACATGATACGTGTTAGGGAGCATAAAGCTTGGCGGACTCCATTCCATGAATACGGCGTGATTCTTTGAAAAAAAGTCGAATTCTGGTACAACACGAGGTTTTGATTCCTGTTCAATTAATATTCCGACCGATTCAACATTTTTATCAATAGGGTATTTATGGATTCCATCACTTGTGAATAGCTGTGATCGTACTCGTACCGATCGTTCAGGCATCCATGTGCTATACGAAAGAGATTCTCCGGTGAAATATCCTAAGGAGGCAACTGGTGCAGCAATCTCTATACCATTCATGGCTTTTATTTCTCGCCATTCATTTAATGATATGCCGCCCTTCCCTGCGGAGAGGTAATTTTCTTCTACCACCCCTAATGCATGTTCCAGTTTTGTTCTGGAACCTTCGGGACGAACCAGAATGTCATAACTCCCTCTTGCATGCTCAGTAATATCATCTTCAATTTGGACCATGGCATCCTTCAGTGAAACCATGGCAATGGGCATTGTAGTAAACACTAAGATGAGTCCCATGAAAAATAATAGTACAAGGATTTTTTGGTTTCTCATCGACCTTAAAACGGATCTAATCATGCGTGTACCCCTGCTTGAATGTTCCCATCTCTCATGAATATAGATCTTTCCCCTTTTTCCGCTACTTCGGTGTCATGGGTTGCCATTATTATGGTATGCCCTTTTTGATGCAGACCAGATAAAATATCCAAGATACGATTTCTATTATGTATATCTAAATTCCCAGTCGGCTCATCACATATCATAATGTCCGGATTATTCATAAGGGCTCTGGCAATGGCAGCTCTTTGTTTTTCTCCCCCCGAAAGTTCTCCGGGCAGATGGTTCAATCTGTGGCTGAGTCCAACCTCTTCCATTAACTCTAATGCACGGCTTATAATTACTTTTTTCTTTTCATAAGGCAATCTGGGCAAGCAAATGTTATCTAAAACGTTATATTGAGGGAGCAGCCTGAAGTCTTGAAAAATAAATCCGATTTGATTTCTCCGGAATGTTTGTAATTCCTGAACAGTCATTTCAGATGTAGGAACCTGATTGATCCTAACCTCTCCTGATGAAGGTATGTCTAAGCCGCCAATACAATTTAATAAGGTTGATTTCCCTGAACCAGACGGCCCTAAAATGCTAAGCCACTCTCCGGATTCAATGGATAATGTAACTTCCTTAAGTGCGTATATGTGCTCATTTCCAACTTGAAAGGATTTTGAAATGTTATCTATTTGAATCATTGGCATAACTCCTTATCAGTGTGTGAGTGGAGATAAAGGAAAGGAAAAGGAGCCTCCTCCTTTTCCTTTCCGTAGTCACTACCCTTATTTCTCTCGTTACATATTAAATACCTGAATAACCATTTTTTGTACAACAATACACTTACAAGTTATCAAACAAATAAACAAATGTCTACCTGATAATGAATATATTTACATAACTTACTGATAGAGTATTTTTTTGTTAAAATAGTAATTAGCAAGCTCCGTTAAACTGGCAAGGAAAAAGAAAAAAGTTATCGTATTTGCGTTATGGAGGTAATGGTCCTGAGGTGCTTAATAGAGAATAATAGACTATAAAAGCACTGACAACATAGTATCAGCGCAGAGAATCGGAATATAATAAGACACATTTCTAAAAATACGGTTGGCAAGGTGGCAAGGAAAAAAATGCGGTAAAGCAGCGAAAGTCATAACGATTGAGGTGGAAACCATTAGGAAAGAAATTGGGTTTGTTCTGCTCATTTTGATTGGGCTTTTTTTCACTTATAAAGCTATTGTAGAGACAGTTGGCATAGACCTTGCAATTGGTCATTCTTATGTTGCTTTAGTAGCGTTTGTATATAGCTATTTAGTCTTAAAGAAAAAGTAA
>DATBUB010000121.1:0-13730 GCA_036516555.1 Bacillaceae bacterium | reverse complement strand
CGTTGTGCTGTGCACGGAAACCGGTAAATACTTTAACCGACCCGTCATCCATTCTGACAGGGATCCTCACAGTAAGCATTCTGAGGGGTTCTTTCAGCAATTCGTACATTTCCTCGCCAAAACCTAGCTTGTTGAGGCCATCTTTAATAACCTCTTGTGTTGATGTAAATAAGTTAAGATTTTCTGCCATCGTTTTTTTTCGCCTCTTTATTTTGTAGTCAGATCCATTATAACATTACGATAGAACTTTTTTAATACGCTCGATCGCCCAGTCCAAATCTTTCCTTGTAATTACCAGGGGTGGAGCAAAACGTATGACTGTTTCATGTGTTTCCTTGCATAGAAGACCCTCCGATTTTAGTTCTTCACAGTACTTGCGTGCACTCTCGTTTAATTCTAAACCAATAAACAACCCTCTGCCTCTTATATCGCTTATCGTCGGATTATTTATTTCTCTTAATTTTGACATAAAATATTCCCCGAGTTCAAGAGAACGGCCAGAAAGATTTTCTTTTTCCAATACATCGAGTGCAGCAATGGATACTGCGCAGGCCAGCGGATTCCCTCCAAACGTGGATCCGTGCGAGCCCGGATTAAAGACGCCGAGGACATGTTTGTCAGCGGTAATGCAGGAGATGGGAAAGACACCTCCGCCCAATGCCTTGCCCAAAATATATATATCAGGCACGACTTCATCCCAATCACAGGCAAACATTTTTCCTGAACGCCCCAAACCCGATTGTATTTCATCGGCGATAAAAAGTACATGGTTTTCTTTGCATACATCAAAAGCTGCCCTCAAAAAGCCATCAGGCGGCAGGATGATTCCGGCCTCTCCCTGGATCGGTTCGATGATGAAAGCAGCAGTATGAGGCGTAATGGCTTCCTTAAGAGCTTCCAGGTCACCGTATGGCACAAGCTTTATCCCCGGAAGCATGGGACCAAAACCGCGTTTGTATTCCGCTTCAGAGGAAAGGGAGACGGCAGTCATCGTCCTTCCGTGGAAGTTTCCCTCACAGGCAATGATTTCCGCTTTACCCTCCTCCACTCCTTTTACGTCGTATGCCCATCGGCGAGCGGCCTTTACAGCGGTTTCCACGGCTTCCGCCCCTGTATTCATCGGCAGGGCCATTTCTTTATTGGTAAGCCCGCATACTTTTTCGTACCATGGACCAAGCTGGTCATTATGAAAAGCGCGGGAAGTCAGGGTCACACGGTCGGCCTGCTCCTTCAGGGCCTTTATGATATCCGGGTGCCTATGGCCCTGGTTTACTGCAGAGTAGGCGCTCAGCATGTCCATATAGCGGTTTCCTTCAGGATCCTTTACCCATATTCCTTCAGCCTCTGATATCACGGTTGGCAGCGGATGATAATTCTGTGCACCGAACTGCTCCGTCTGTTTAATGATTTTAACTGATTGAGTACTCATCTCCCCAAGCCCCCTAAACTTTGATCAAAAAAGGCCATCCCTGTGCCTGCATTTTTTCTGCAAAGATGGATGGCCCATTTCGGTGCTGCTTACAGCATTTCTGACGTCGTTTTGGCCTGCATATGAAGCAACAGATAATCAGGTCCTCCAGCTTTGGAATCCGTACCGGACATATTAAAGCCTCCAAATGGCTGGTAGCCTACAATGGCACCTGTACATCCTCTGTTGAAATAGAGGTTGCCGACATGGAAATCCTCTCTGGCCTGTTCAATATGCTCGCGGTTATTCGATATCACGGCACCCGTCAGGCCATAGTCCGTATTATTGGCAATTTCAATGGCTTCCGTGAAATCTTTTGCCTTGGCAAAAGCAACAACAGGTCCGAAAATCTCTTCCTTCATCAGGCGCGCTTCCGGAGCCAGACCTGCAAAAATGGTTGGCTTGATAAAGTAGCCCTTGGAATCATCACCCTCACCGCCTGCCAGCAGTTCGCCTTCCTCTTTCCCGATTTCGATGTAGCTCATGATTTTATCGTATGCATGCTGATCATTGACCGGCCCCATGAAATGATCGGGGTTTGATGGATCCCCAACCGTCAATTCCTTTGTCAGTTCAACTGCACGGTTGAGGACTTCTTCATAAACATCCTCCACAATCACCGCTCTGGAACAGGCCGAGCACTTTTGGCCCGAAAACCCAAAAGCAGACTTGACGATCGATTGTGCAGCAAGCTCAAGATCTGCTTCCTTATCCACTACAATGGTATCTTTACCACCCATCTCGGCTATTACACGCTTCAGCCAAACTTGTCCCTCATTTACTTTGGCAGCCCTTTCATAAATACGCGTGCCGACTTCCCTGGATCCCGTAAAGCTGATAAAGCGTGTCTTTGGATGATCTACAAGGTAGTCCCCCACCTCCGATCCGCTGCCCGGTATGTAATTGACAACTCCTTTCGGCATGCCTGCCTCTTCGAGTACCTCGATGAATTTGGCCGCCACCACCGGCGTTGTGGATGCCGGCTTAAGCAATACAGTATTTCCAGTCACCATGGCTGCTGCTGTTGTACCGGCCATAATGGCAAAAGCAAAATTCCATGGTGAGATGACCACACCAACGCCAAGCGGGATATAGTCATAACGGTTATATTCACCCGGACGGCTTTCAACCGGTTTTCCATTTTTTATCTCAAGTATCTGACGTCCGTAGTATTCAAGAAAATCAATGCCTTCCGCTGTATCGGCATCCGCTTCATTCCATGGTTTCCCTGCCTCTTTGACGAGCAAGGCTGAAAACTCGTGCTTTCGCCTCCGAATGATGGCAGCTGCCTTAAAGAGTATATCGGCCCTCACTTCCGGCTTTGTCTTCTTCCATGTTTCAAAGGCTTCAAGTGCACTATTCATCGCTTTTTCAGCGAGTTCCCTGTCCGCTTTGGATACGCGTCCCACAATTTCTTTTTTATTGGCAGGATTCACTGAAACAATCTTGTCTTCCGTTGTAATCCTTTCTCCCCCGATCACAAGCGGATAATCCTTGCCTAAATAGCTTTCAATCAATTTTAAACCGCTTTCAAAATCTCGTTTGTTTTCTTCTTTTGAAAAATCGGTAAATGGTTCATGCTTGTAAGGAATCATTTTTTCCTTCCTCCCCCTTGCCTAATTTTGACACCACCTAAATAGTAACATATTTTGGACATTTGGGTCAGCGGACGGGTGTTTTTTTAACAAAAAAAAACCGCTCCCCGCATTAGGGAACGGTTTTCCGTATTCATTATTTTTTAATCAAGTCTTCACGTTCGGACTTGTCAATCCACTCTTGAAGTTTGTCCTTCAGAGTGTTGAAGCCTTCATTGCCGGCTTCTTCACTTTTCACCTGAAGCGGACGACGCGCTTTACTTGGTTTTTCCCGCTGGGCGGGAGCCTCTTCAGTGGCGCGGATGGAAAGGCTGATTTTTCCTTTTCCCTCATCTACTGTAAGTACTTTCACCTTCACTTCATCCCCGACCGATAAAATGTCATGGATGTCCTTCACGTAGCCATGTTTGATTTCGGAAATATGGACAAGCCCCTGCGTCTGCTCATCAAGTGCGACAAACGCGCCATAAGGCTGGATGCCTGTAACCTTACCCGTCAGAACATCGCCTTTTTCGTATTTTGCTGTCATGGAAACACTCCCAGTTTCAATAGATTTTCTCCTAATTTACGCAATTTAAGATTATATCACAGTAAAAGAGGAGAATCAAAATTTGGCCGGCTTCTCTTATTGGAAATGTTCCCGCAATCTTCCTTTTCAAACATTGGCAAATCCCTTAAAATAAGTTGATATTTCATGTATATAACCCTGACATTCGGGGCATGATGACAGTGTAAGACTTTCCAGTATTCCCCCTTTTATTTCCTTTGCCGACGCCGCTCCCGAGCTGGCGTCCTTTTTTTGTTCCCTTTCACTATTCCTCTGATCTTTGGGTAAATTACCATCAAAGGAGGAATGCAGTTTATGGAGACGCTTAAAGGCACTCATTCCAGATTAAACGGTATTGACCTGTACCATGAAGAATACATACACCCGGTTTCCGATAAAACCATTGTGCTCCTGCATGGTTTTTTGGCCTCTTCTTTCAGCTACAGAAAGCTGATTCCTTATTTAATGAAAGATTATCACGTCATCACTGTGGATATCCCCCCTTTTGGGAAAAGCGGAAAATCCAAGGGTTTTCGGTACTCTTATGAAAACATGGCCAAAACCGTGGCTGAATTGATCAAAAGCCTGGACAGGGAAAACGTTTTTCTGGCAGGGCATTCAATGGGCGGACAGATCGCCTTAAATGTTGTTCATCAAGACCCCGGTCTCGCTCAGAAGGTCGTGCTTTTGTGCAGTTCCGGATATCTCGAACGGGCCAGGCGGCCGCTGATTTGGTCTTCATATATCCCGATGTTTGATTTGTACGTTAAACATTATTTGGGCAGGACAGGCGTAATGGGCAATTTGGTCAATGTGGTCCATGACAAAGAATTGATCGATTCTCCTATGGTGGCGGGTTACATGGAACCCTTCAGGGACCGGGCCATATTTGCCGCACTCTCAAGGATGCTGCGGCACCGGGAAGGCGACTTGCCGTCCCATATCCTGAAGTCCATCGACACCCCCTGCCTGCTGTTATGGGGAGAATATGACCGGATTGTACCGGTTTCCGTCGGCAAGAGGCTTGCCCATGACCTGCCTAATTCCCGTCTTGTCATTTTAAAAAATGCCGGACATCTCATCCCGGAAGAGATTCCCGATGAGGTCAGCCGGCACATGCGCGATTTCCTGCTTGCGGACAACTGAAATGTTCGGGAGTTTGTATTATGCTAGAATCAGTGTTTGAAATTAGGGGGGAACATGATGAACAAATTTGACCAAAAAGTTGATCGCAGACATACTGCTTCTGTGAAATGGGATGGGCAGAAGGCGCTGTTTGGATATGATGACTTGCTTCCCATGTGGGTGGCTGACATGGATTTTAAGCCGCCTGAAGAAGTGCTCCATGCCATGGAGAGACGGCTGGAGCATGGCATATTCGGCTATACCATGACAGGGGAAAGCACTGCTTCTGCCATAATGGAATGGCTGCACAGCCGCCACTGCTGGGACATAAAACCTGAGTGGCTATTGTACCATCATGGTGTTGTTCCCTCAATCGGAGCTGCCATTCAAGCCTTTACTGACCCGGGGGACAAGGTACTGCTCCAGACACCCGTGTATACTCCATTTTTTCAAATGATTGAAAAAAACAGCAGGACGGTGATCCATACCCGGCTTCTTTTGGAAAACGGAAGATATTCCATTGATTTTCAGGATTTTGAAGAAAAACTGAAGGATGGAGCCAAGTTATTCCTTCTCTGCAATCCGCATAATCCTGGAGGAAGAGTATGGACAAAAGATGAGTTGATGAAAATGGCGGAGCTATGCAAAAAATATGGCGTCCTGATTGTTTCAGACGAGATTCATGCAGATCTGGTCCTAAAGCCAAATCGCCATATTCCTCTCGCTGCATTGGATTCTTCTTATGCAGGCATGACCCTTACATTCATGGCCCCCAGCAAAACGTTTAATTTGGCGGGACTGCAGGCATCCTATATGATCATCCCAAACGCAGAGCTTCGAAACAGGATGGCCGAGGTACAGCAAAAGGACGGGTTCATTACATTGAATACTTTTGGAATCGTGGCCATGGAAGCAGCTTACCGGCATGGGAGCAAGTGGCTGGAAGAACTGCTCGATTATATCCAGGGCAACATCAAACTCGTCAAAGAAGAAATCGAAACCAGCCTTCCCATGCTTCGCGTAATGGACCCGGAAGGAACCTATCTTGTATGGATCGACTGCAGGAATACCGGCTTAACGGATAATGAGATTCGTCAGCGGCTCCTTACAAAAGGAAAATTGGCGCTTAATGATGGAGAGCCTTACGGTCCAGGAGGAGAGGGATTTGTCAGAATGAACGTCGCTTGTCCCCGGGAGATGGTAGCCGAAGGGATCAAAAGGCTGAAAGCTGCATTTCTGGATGCATGAAAAAACCAGGCCCGGGTGTTTGGGGCCTGGTTCTTTATTTTGCCGGTTTGCGGTCCTTTGATATCTCCCCGCATGCAATCCTTTTTCCGGAATCCCCAGCCGGCTGAGATTTGCCGTCATCCGGTTTATCGTGTATCACAATCGAAGTTCCCTCTTTTGTATAAAGGGACATCTTCCCATCCTCCAAAGTCGCACCTTTTGCCATTGTATCCACTTTAGCAGTCCCCTCTTCATCCACACTCAGATTGGGCAGGTCCCCTGCGTGGGCCCCTTTTTGATTCATTAACCCATGCTCTTTTTTCTCGGGATTAAAATGATTGCCGGCAGAAAGAAAGTCAGGCGGCTTGCATTTGCCCTTGTCATGTATGTGTATGGCCAGGTCTCCTTGCGGAAGCCCCTGTAAGTCACCTGATAATTTGAGCCCGTCCGCCTTTTGCTCCAATGTAATTTTCCCAAGTGAATCCCCGTCCGGATTTTTCATATCCACATCCAGTTTTTTTGGAGGCTGCTGGTCACACCCCGCAAGCAGCAGGATACATGATAGGGTTGCAGCTTGTTTTTTCATCAATTTCCCACCTTATAAATACCTTTTCTCCACATTGTAGCCAGGTCCTTGGCGGATTAAACGAAAAGGTCACAGGGCAAGGCGTCTTTTTGATGAATATGGCTCTTCAGCAAAACTTTTAACAGAAATAAAAAACACCCGGTTACGGGTGTTCACGCTTACGTTCGTTATTGATCTGATCTTCCATCTCTTTTGTCTTCATTTCCTGTTTCCGGGAAATCTTTTTGATAAGGAAAAAAGTGAGAACAGCCCCGATCCCAAAAATGACCATGGTGATCGCGGCAGGGATATACTCTGATTTATCTTCAGGAAAATATAAAAAAGGCATATTGAAAACAAAATGTTGTAATATCATCATCCGGAAAAACATCCTTTCCTTTCGATCTTATCCCATTATAACAACAATCCCCTGCCCTTCCAATGTCCCGGCCGTGTCAATTATGTGAAAAAGCCGCCCAGTCATAGGGCGGCATAAACAATTTCATTTTCACTTATTCTTTAATGATGTCAATGCTTTCGATAACAACATCTTCAGCAGGCTTGTCCCCCGGGCCAGTCTTTACGTTGGCAATGTTGTCGACAACATCCATTCCTTCAATGACCTGGCCAAAAACAGTATGGCGGAAATCCAGGTGCGGGGTTCCTCCGTTTTCCATATAAGCCTCCACGATTTCCTTAGGGAATCCAGCCTTTTCCAATTCACCTTTCATCCTGGAATCCATATGGCTGTTTTGCACAATAAAAAATTGGCTGCCATTTGTATTCGGGCCAGCGTTCGCCATGGAAAGGGCACCGCGCAAGTTGAAAAGTTCCCTGGAGAATTCATCTTCAAAAGAATCACCGTAAATGCTTTCCCCCCCTCTTCCTGTTCCGGTGGGGTCTCCTCCTTGGATCATGAAATCCTTGATCACACGGTGGAAGATGATGCCGTTATAGTACCCGTCCTTGGCATGTGTAATGAAATTTTCAACCGTTTTGGGAGCCTGCTCAGGGAAGAGCTTGATTTTAATGGATCCCATATTAGTATTCATTTGGACCGCTTTTTCATTTTCAGCAATTTCAGTACTTAATTGTGGATAAACAACTTGTTCCGACATCTTTGCATCTCCTTCTTTCTTTTTTGGGTCTTCACTTCCAGTATTGCCCTTTGTACCACACGCAGACAACATGAACATCATAGTAAATGAGATTAGCCATAACCCATATTTTTTCATTTACCAGCCCTCCAAAAATTACTTTACACGATTGGCAAAAAAAAAACATCCTTCTTTCATTTTACCAGCCGGAACTCCATAATGAAGATAAATTGACTTTACAGGGGGAGTATAAATGGAATTGGGCCAAGTTGTCATTGCATTCCACAAAACAGGAAAATACATCGGTGAAGTTACGGGTGTACGCCCGGATGTATGTACGGTTAGGATTCTGGCGGTCTTAAAGCATCCTATGCAGGGTGATCTTCACAATCCAAAAAAGGTGGATGTCCCTTTTTTCCACGAACGCAAAGCTCTCGCCTACCTTGAACAAGCGAACATTCCGTCCAACATGGTACGGCCATTCGATGAAGAGATTCCTGCATACAGCAGCAGTTTAATTGAGTCTGTATTGGATTTGTATTATGAGCTTGTCTCCAAACAAGATGACCCTTTCAGCCAAAAAAGCCTCGAAGCCCTGAAGGAAATCATGAAAGAATACAAATATATGTACACTATTGAATGGCCGAATGACCTATTATAGCAAAAAATTACAAAAAACAGAAATTAGTCCTATTTCCATCCTGGGTCTTCTTTAGTAAAATGTAGTATACATCCGTGCATGCGAAAGCGAACAGACAGATCAAGGCTGAAAGGGGAATAAGAACTTTGTTGGAAAGCACTGCGCTTTTGAAACACCAATCTTTTGACGAAGCCTCTTTATACAAGGCGTTTATAGAACAATCAGGCGACCTATATTCTGTTCATTCTAAGGACGGCCAGTTTATGTATGCTTCCCCATCCTCTCTTGGACTGCTTGGATTTGAACCGGAAGAATTGCTCAGCATGTCACTCCAAGACCTCTGCCATCCGGAGGACAAGGTGTATCTCGAGAATCCTGGGTATAACAAAACAACGGAAAATAGGCAATATTACAGAATCCGCCGTAAGGAAGGGGATTATATCTGGTTTGAGACCTCATGTAATCCTGTTGCAAGTTCACAGGATTCAGTCATGTATGTCTTGATTTCCAGAGACGTTACAAAATTCAAGGCGGCCGAAAAAGAATTGAAGGAAAGCAAAGACAAATATCGGCTTCTTTTGGAAAACTTTCAGGATACAGTGGGACTGGTGACAAAAGAAGGCTTTTTCATCCATATCAATAACACAGGCAAGAAGTTGTTTGGCATTACACACAAGGAAGAGATTGTAGGCCAATGTCTCATCGATTATATTCACCCCTCTGAAAGGAAATCCATCAAAGAACATATGGTGCCCTACGGCCAAAAAGATCCGGCAGAATATACGGTGCTCAGAAGCGACAGCCAGCTGAAGCATGTTGAGATCAAGATGATCCCAACCGTTTATAAAGAGAGGGAAACCTATCAGATTGTCATCCGAGACCTTACCGATCGGATTATGACGGAATACATTATGCAAAGGACGGAGAAGCTTTCCGTTGTCGGACAGCTTGCGGCAGGGATTGCCCATGAAATACGGAATCCCCTGACTGTGATCAAAGGTTTCACCCAATTATTGAAGCAGGATAAATCCAATCAATATCTTGATGTCGTGATGATTGAATTGGAAAGAGTTGAA
This sequence comes from Bacillaceae bacterium, assembly GCA_036516555.1. Lineage (GTDB taxonomy): Bacteria > Bacillota > Bacilli > Bacillales > Bacillaceae_C > DATBUB01. The sequence continues at coordinate 4,390 of DATBUB010000121.1, read as the reverse complement.
AATATCGTCAGCGACCTGCTCTTTTTAGCCAAACCTCAATTATCCATTTTTGATAAAGTAGATATACAAAAGCTTCTTGAAGGCATCATCACCCTTTTTTATTCCGAATCACTCCTGCATAAGATTGAAATCAGGCAGGACATCCGGCTCCATGACCCGATCATTACAGGAGAGGCCGATAAACTAAAGCAGGTTTATATTAATCTTATAAAGAACTCCATGGAAGCCATGCCAAACGGCGGAACCATACGGATAACAGCCGAACAAACAGAAGACGGGATGGTGCGGACCCAAGTGATAGATGAAGGTACGGGAATATCAGAGGACAGCATGAAGAAATTGAAGGAGCCTTTCTTCAGTACGAAAGAAAAAGGTACAGGGCTCGGGCTGATGATCTGCAACCAGATCATCAAAAACCATAGGGGACTGCTGAAAATCGAAAGCAAAGAAAATGAAGGAACAACGACAACGATCCTGCTGCCGAGGCATATTTCCATTGAAAAGACCGATACATCTCAATAAATATGAAAAAGGGAGACTTCCAGATTTGGAGTCTCCCTTTTTCAATAGCTTTCCTTCATCCCTTGCTCATCCTGTCTCATGCTCCACCAAAGAAGGCCAAAAGCGATGAGAAAGAGAGAGCCCGTCACATAGAAAACGGAGGAAATCCCAAAATACCCGGAAACGATTCCGCCGATGGCCGGTCCCATGACATTTCCCAAGAAACGAAAGCTCTGGTTATAACCGAGGACTTCTCCCTGCATGTCAAGCGGCGCTTCCATCCTGATGTAGGCGTTGATGCACGGAAGCATGCCTCCAACAGCCATTCCGAATAGAAAACGGAGCAATACAAGCTGCCACAGCTCTGTTACCAGAGCCTGCGGAATGATAAGGATGGATGCCAGCACCAGAAGGATCATCAGCACTTTTTCATAGCCAATGTCGTCACCAAGCTTTCCCCACTGCCTTGTCAATAGCAGGTTTCCAAAGCCAGTAGCTGAAAAAGCCAATCCGGAGAGAAAAGCAACGCTTCCTGCATGGGTCAGTTCTGTAACATACAGCGCCAACAACGGCTGAATGCTGAAATTCCCGACTTGTATGATCAGTGCAATGATCATCACTGTCACCAACATGCGGCGGTCCAGTATTTGGCGGATGACATCCATCCGGGTATGGGGATTTTTGGCCCTTTCCTCTTTTGTCTGCCTCTGCTCCTTTATTCCAAACATCACGACGGTTGTGGCGATCATGATGGAAACCGATGTGATCAGGAAGGTATATTGAAATCCAAAGGAATCGGCCATCATTCCGCCGATCAAAGGGCCAAATAAACTCCCGGCCACATTTCCCATCTGCAGGGTTCCAAGTGTTTTGCCTGCCTCATTTTTAGGCGTTTGTTTTGAAATTAGCGCAATGGAAGTCGGAATAAAGCCTGTGACAATCCCCATCAGCAGTCTTAAAATGAAAAGTCCGTGTACACTCTCCACAATGCCCATGAAAAAGATGCTTGTGGCAATCCCGAACCCCGTAATAAGCAATATTGGCTTGAATCCATATTTATCTCCGATCCTGCCCCATAGCGGAGAAACAAAAAAAGCGGTCAAAAACGTAACGCCGAATACGAATCCAGACCACCTCTGCACATATTCAGCGCTAAAGTCGCCAAATGTGCTTATATACAATGAAATAAACGGGAGGACCATTGTTGCACTCGCTGCGACCAGGAAGTTGCAAATCCACATGATGAGCAAGTTGCGTTTTTCTATACTAATTTGAAACACCTTCTTATGCGACAATTATTTCGTCTTCCTAAATAATTATAATTCAATGGCTTTAAATATCAAGAAGTTTACATTCTATTGAAATACCAAATAAAAAAATACAAAAAAATCCAGTAGTTTACACCTTGAATTATGAACATTTTGTGACAAATTATATATACTCGATGAGTTTCTACCTATTTATTAACGCGGTGAAGGTTCATCTGAAAATGGCACCGCTATCATGCATCCATATGATTTGTACGTTATAATCCTTGTAGGCAGCTACGGAACAAGAAAATCATCTAATTGTACATACTAAAGATGTCTGAAAGGAAGATTTAAGGGGGAGATATTTTGTCACTACTGCATTTAGCCATCATCGCGCCGCTTCTGCTGGCCATTTTCATTCCCATGTTATATAAACATATAAACCGCATACATACAGGATGGTTCGTTTTGGTCCTGCCGGTCATTCTCTTTGTTTATTTTCTTCGGCTGCTTCCAGCCATCAAACTACAGGGCTCCATCCAAGAAACCGTAAATTGGATCCCCTCTCTGAATATCAACTTCACCGCCTATGCCGATGGGCTGGGGCTGCTGTTTGGCCTTCTCATAACCGGCATCGGTTCGCTGGTTGTTCTTTATTCCATATTTTATCTGTCAAAGGATAAAGAACGGCTGGGCAGTTTTTATGTATATCTGCTTATGTTTATGGGCGCTATGCTGGGAGTCGTCCTCTCTGACAACCTGATTGTCCTTTATGCTTTTTGGGAGCTGACATCTTTTTCGTCCTTCCTGCTGATCGGGTATTGGAACCACCGTCAAGGGTCCCGCTATGGGGCACAAAAATCCATGCTCATCACCGTTTTCGGCGGCCTCGCCATGCTTGCAGGCTTTTTGCTGCTCTATTTGATGACTGAATCCTTTAGCATTAGGGAAATCATCTCATCGGCAGGGGAAATCAATTCCAGTCCTTTATTTATCCCTGCATTGGTCCTTGTCCTGTTAGGTGCCTTTACTAAATCCGCCCAATTTCCGTTCCACATTTGGCTTCCGGATGCCATGGAAGCACCCACACCCGTCAGCGCCTACCTGCATTCGGCCACGATGGTCAAAGCAGGCATCTATATGGTGGCCCGGCTCAGCCCCGTTTTCGCCGAAGAAGGGACCTGGTTCTGGCTCGTTGGCGGAATTGGTATTCTGACCCTGTTTTGGGGTTCTTTAAATGCTGTCAAACAAACGGATTTAAAGGCGATACTCGCCTTTTCGACCGTAAGCCAGCTCGGACTGATCATGTCTTTGCTTGGTGTAGGAGCAGCTGCTCTGCATTACGAGTTCATGAATGACAACATTTATATGGCGGCCACAGTGGCTGCGGTATTCCATTTGATCAACCATGCCACTTTTAAGGGAAGCCTTTTTATGGTGGCAGGTATTGTGGACCATGAAACCGGAACACGCGATATCCGCAGGCTTGGCGGATTGATGCAGCTCATGCCGGTCACTTTTACGATCGCGCTGATCGGAACATTCTCCATGGCCGGGCTTCCCCCGTTCAATGGATATTTGAGCAAGGAAATGTTTTTTGCCGCCATGGTGAACGTCCTTTCGTTGGATATCTTCCAGGTCCAGACGTGGGGAGTTCTGTTTCCCGTATTGGCATGGGTCGGAAGTGTGTTTACATTCGTATACAGCATGCTTCTGTTATTTAAGACTTTCACAGGTACCTATAAACCAGAAAAACTGGAAAAGAAACCGCATGAAGCTCCTGCCGGTATGCTAGTTTCCCCGATCATCCTAGGAGCGCTCGTCATTATATTCGGGCTGTTTCCGAATATTTTGTCCGGTTCGATCATAGAGCCTGCCGCTTCAGCCATCATGCCGGCACTCGCAGCATCGGGTCAGCCGTTTAATGTTGATATACATTTTTGGCATGGATTTAAGCCCGAGCTGTTTATGACCATCGGTGTCATTGCCATTGGGGCATTTCTATACATTTCTCTTCCAAAATGGGCAAAGATCTATGGCATTTTTCCCGACAAGTGGTCACTGAATCATCTGTATGACCGAAGCCTGGACAAGGCGGAAAGCGGAGCGAATTCGATGACCCGCCTGTACATGAAAGGGTCTGTCCGCACATACATGATCTATATCTTCATTGCCATCATCGGAATGCTGGGCTTCACCATGATCAAAAAAGGCGCTTTCTCCCTAAGTACGGAGCATGTGGCCCCAATCGGCGTATATGAAGTGGTTCTTGCCGCCATCATTGTCGGCGGGTCCCTGACCATTTTGGTCGCCAAATCACGGATGACCTCGATCATCGCTCTCGGGGCCGTTGGGTATACGGTTGCCCTGTTCTTTGTACTGTTCCGCGCACCGGATCTTGTTCTCACACAGCTTGTCATTGAGACTGTATCCGTCGCACTTTTCCTTTTGGCCTTTTATCATTTGCCAAAAATGAGCCGGAAAGAAGAGCGCATCCGTTTCAAGCTGACCAATGCCATAGTCGCCCTGGGGGTCGGTGTGACCGTGACACTCATCGCACTCACAGCCCAGGGTACCAAGCTGTTTGAATCCATCAGCCATTATTATGTGGAAAATACGGCGGATAAAGCTGGCGGAGG
>DATBUB010000120.1:0-15096 GCA_036516555.1 Bacillaceae bacterium | reverse complement strand
TCTCGATTGCTGAAGTTTGGACTTGAATTGCGGAACTTCGGCAACGAATTGCGGAAGGGCATGCCTTAATTGCGGAACTTAAGGACGGAATTGCGGAACTTTTCTCGATTGCGGAAGATCGGACTTGGATTGCGGAAGTTTGGACTTGAATTGCGGAACTTTGGCAACGAATTGCGGAAGGCCGTACCATAATTGCGGAACTTAAGGACGGGATTGCGGAACTTTTCTCGATTGCGGAAGTTCGGACTTGATTTGCGGAACTTCCGCAACGAATTGCGGAAGTTCAGACCATAATTGCGGAACTTGAGGCCGGGATTGCGAAACCTTCATTTCCTTCCTCAAATACGGAACCGCCCTTCATCAAAAATAAAAAAACCGCTTCGCCCCAGTCGCATCAATGCGTTTGGAACAAAGCGGATTTCTCTTAGGAACGCCCTCGTCAGGACTCGAACCCGAATTACAAGAACCGGAATCTTGCGTGTTATCCGTTACACTACGAGGGCATATATTTTTACCGTACGATAAATGATTATAAGTCAAAAAACTAACCATTGCAAGCTCTTTTTGTTTAAAATGAAGGCAGATGGTTAATATGTTATGGTATGAGATTTATTTTCCATAGATGAATCCAATCGTTTGACCTTTACTGACCATCAGTGTATCATTGCATTACATACAATGTAAGCAGAAATCAAAATGCTGATTTGAAGGAGGAGAAAGCATGAACCTGATTCCTACAGTTATTGAACAGACAAACCGCGGGGAAAGAGCCTATGACATTTACTCCAGGCTATTGAAAGACCGCATCATCATGCTCGGAAGCGGCATTGACGACAACGTGGCCAATTCCATAGTTGCCCAGTTGCTATTCCTTGAAGCGGAAAATCCGGAGAAGGACATTTCCATTTATATTAACAGTCCCGGCGGAAGCATTACGGCTGGGATGGCCATCTACGATACGATGCAATTCATCAAGCCGGATGTTCAAACAATCTGCATCGGCATGGCTGCATCCATGGGCGCATTCTTGCTTGCTGCAGGTACGAAAGGAAAGCGCTTTGCACTTCCGAACAGTGAGGTCATGATCCACCAGCCACTTGGCGGTGCACAAGGCCAGGCAACAGAAATTGAGATCGCTGCAAGACGCATTTTGTTCATGCGCGAAAAGCTGAACAAGATTTTGGCAGAACGTACCGGGCAACCGATCGATGTCATCCAGCGCGACACCGACCGTGACAATTTTATGCCTGCGGAAAAAGCAAAGGAATATGGCCTGATCGATCATATCATCAACCGCAACGAAGATTTAAGCAAAAATAAATAATCAACAAAACGCTTGGATACTAAAATCCAAGCGTTTTTATTTTCCTTAAACTTCTTGAAACTGGATATGATGCAGCCTGGCAAACAGTCCTTCCTGTTTCAGCAGTTCAGCATATGTGCCATCCTCTGCTATCCCTTCTTCCGTTACGACAATGACACGGTCGGCTTCCCTGATGGTCGCCAGACGGTGTGCAATGATCAGCGTAGTCCGGTTTTCTGCAAGCTCGTTCAATGCCTGCTGGATGATTTTCTCCGTTTCCGTGTCAAGCGCTGAAGTGGCTTCGTCCAGGATAAGGATCGGGGGGTTTTTCAAAAACATTCGCGCAATGGCAAGCCGTTGCTTTTGCCCGCCTGAAAGCTTGAGTCCACGTTCACCAATTTGGGTGTCATATCCGTCTGGAAGAGATGCAACCATGTCTTCGAGATGAGCCTTCCTCGCCGCCTCCCTGATTTCCCATTCAGCGGTATCTTTCTTCCCATAGGCAATATTTTCACGGATTGTTCCCGTAAACAGGAACACATCCTGCTGGACAATGCCGATTTGGGACCGGAGCGAATGTTTTGTCATGTCTCTCACATCCAGGCCGTCAATCATGATGGAACCCGAGGTGACATCATAAAAGCGCGGAATAAGGGAGCAAATGGTTGTCTTTCCTGCTCCCGAAGGTCCGACGAAAGCCACTGTTTCCCCTGCATGAATATCCAAGTTGATCCCTTTTAGGACTTTCTTATGGTCATCATAGCTAAAGTGGACATCGCTGAACTTTATATCTCCAGTGAGATGATCAACTGTAACCGCATTCGGCCGGTCTTCGATTTCCGGCTCCTGCTCAATCAGATCCAGAAAGCGCCTGAATCCAGCCATGCCTTTCGGGTACAGTTCAAGCAGGGCACTGATTTTGTCTACTGGCTTAATCAGTACATTTACATAGAGGACGAAGCTGACCAATTCCCCGTAGGTTAGTTTGCCCTGAAAACTGAACCAAGCTCCGGCAACAAGCACAATCAGTGTGACAAGGCGCGTCATCATATAAATGCTCGAGTGGGTTCCGGCCATGACCTTATAGGCCACAAGCTTCGCCAGACGAAAACTGCCATTATCCTTCTTGAAGCGTTCAATTTCAAACTCTTCGTTCGTAAAGGACTGCACCACCCGGACACCCGAGACACTGTCTTCCACCCTTGCATTGACATCCGCAATCTTGCCGTACATATTCTTCCAGGCCCGATTCATTTTCATATTGCAAAACGTCACAAGCCAAATGAGGAACGGAACCATGATGATGGCGATAAGGGCAAGCTCGGGATTGATATTGAACATGATCAAGAAGGCTCCGATGAACGTCATGATGGCAATGAAAAAATCTTCTGGGCCATGGTGAGCGAGCTCACCGATATCAAATAAATCATTCGTGATCCGGCTCATGATATGTCCTGTCTTTGTATTGTCAAAGAAACGGAACGATTGCCTTTGCACATGGGTAAACAGCTGTTGACGCATATCCGTTTCAATGTTGATGCCCAGTTTGTGACCCAAATAGCTGACAATATATTGAAGGGCTGTACTAAGGAGATACACAATCAGCAGAAGCACTCCAACCGTCATGATCCTGTTCCAGTCTCCCCCTGGAAGAAGCGTATCAATAAACCATTGAACGGCAACCGGGAATGCCAATTCAAGAATAGCGACAATCACCGCACTTGAAAAATCAATGATGAACAATCTTTTGTGAGGCTTATAATAAGAAAAAAATTGTTTTAGCATACGTCTGCTCCTTTTTCAAAAACCATACAAGCCATTATAAACCATATTTTTACCGCAATCGAGCATCATTTCCTTTCATGGATTGCAGAATCCATTAAAAAAAGTGCTAAACCCCAAGGACGGATTTAACACCTCTCATAAAATCAGCTGTTTTGATTATAGATGATCCTTCTCAATGAAGGCAGACAGTGCTTCCACCGCTTCTTCTTCATCGTGGCCTTCCGCAATCAGCTTGACAATGGAGCCGGTTCCAGCCGCCAGGCTCATCAAGCCCATGATGCTTTTCGCATTTACTTTTTTCCCTTCCTTTTCAAGGAAGATGTCCGCCGAGAAGCGATTTGCCTCCTGTACAAAAAGTGCTGCAGGTCTTGCCTGCAAACCAGATTTTAATTGTACTTTTACCTCTTTTTCCGCCACCTGTGTTCTCTCCTTTAATTAACCTTTAGTGATTGTAGAAGTTTTCAAGTCTCCCAACCGGAGCTTTTCTGCAATTTCATCAATTTTACGCAATCGATGATTAATGCCAGATTTACTTATTTTTCCGCTTGTGACCATCTCGCCCAATTCCTTCAGGGTCACATCCTGGTAGGCTACCCGCAGCTCGGCTATTTCACGCAGCTTGTCAGGCAGGATTTCCAGACCGACCGTCTCATCGATATACCGGATATTTTCCACCTGGCGCAGGGCCGCACCGATGGTCTTGTTCAAGTTTGCTGTTTCACAATTTACAAGCCGGTTGACTGAGTTTCTCATATCGCGGACAATTCGGACATCTTCGAATCTGAGCAAAGCGTTATGAGCACCCACCACAATCAGAAACTCAGTGATTTTCTCCGCTTCCTTCAAATAGGTAATATACCCATTCTTCCTCTCCAGCGTTTTACTATTCAGACTGAAAGAGTTCATTAATTCACAAAGTGAGTCGTTATGTTCTTTATAAAGTGAAAAAATCTCCAAATGGTATGAGGAGGTCTCCGGATTGTTCACCGATCCTCCAGCGAGGAAGGCCCCCCTCAAATATGAGCGTTTACAGCACTTTTTTGGAATGATTTGCGGAGAAATGTCACGGATAAAGGCAAATCCTTCACCGAGGATTTTTAGGTCCCGCAATATTTCTTCCGCATCTTCCTTTAACCTCACAATGTAGACATTGTTTTTCTTAAGCCGCATTTTTTTGCGGACAAGCAGTTCGACCGGAGCATCATAATTCTTTTTCAGCAGGGTGTAGATCCTGCGGGCAATGGCTGCATTTTCAGTTTGGATGTTGACAACCAGGACCCTGTTTGAAAAGGACAGGGAGCCGTTCATCCGAATCAGGGCCGAAAGCTCGGCTTTGGTACAGCAATCCTTTACTGCCAGATTGGTCAGCTCTTTCTTCGTTTCCGAGGCAAACGACATCTATTATTCCTCCTTCACCACTTCACGGTCCTGTTACGAATGTGCAACCTGTTCCGTGTCCCTGCCCAAAAGGGAATAAATGATATTCGCGACCTTTTCGGTATCATGGCGGATGAGGCCGTCGTCATAATTGATGATTTTGTCGTAAATGACTTTAACTCCAAGTGAAATCAAACGGTCTACATCATATAAAACCGGCTGGGCCATTTCTTCCTTATATTTGCTTTGGAGCACAGGAGGCACTTCTTCGTTATTGACTAGGACTATATCAATGAACGGACACTTCATATGATCATATAATGCCTCAATATGATTGCTTGCGGTAAATCCGAGTGTTTCACCCGCCTGTGTCATCAAATTGCAAATATACAGCTTTTTAGCTTTCGCATTGCAGACTTCGGCTCCCAGCCCAGGTACAAGCAGGTTGGGAAGAATGCTTGTATAAAGACTGCCCGGCCCGACGATGATCAAATCAGCTTCCCGGATGGACCGGATGGTTTCAGGCAATGGTTTGATCACCTCGGGGGTCAGAAAGACCCGTTTTATCTTTTTGCCCGAAAAAGGAATTTTTGATTCGCCGGATACAATCGTTCCATCCTCCATCTCGGCGTGCAGCACAACGCTTTGATTGGCTGCGGGGAGCACTTTTCCATGAACATTCAGGACGCGGCTCATTTCCTTTACAGCGTGGACGAAGTCTCCAGTAATGGATGTCAAGGCTGCAATGATCAGGTTTCCCAGCGAATGTCCGGACAGTTCATTCGATGTTTTAAACCGGTGCTGGAACATTTCCTCCACGAGCGGTTCCACATCGGACAGTGCAGCAAGGACATTCCTGATATCACCCGGAGGAGGAATCTCCAATTCGTCCCGCAGTCTTCCCGAGCTGCCTCCGTCATCTGCAACTGTTACGATGGCAGTGATGTCGACGGGAAATTTTTTGAGTCCCCTCAGAAGCACCGACAGGCCGGTCCCTCCGCCGATGACCACGACCTTCGGTTTCTTCTCCGTCATCTGGCCATTTCCTTTCTCTTCTCAATATCGCGATGAGTAATCCGGATATGATAATCTTCTTCAAAATAATGTCCGATATATTCCGTCAGCGCCACAGATCGGTGCTGGCCGCCCGTACAGCCGATGGCGATGACAAGCTGGCTCTTCCCTTCCCTCTTATAATGCGGGAGCATGAAAGTGAGCAAATCCGTCACCTTGGCAAGGAATTTTTGCGTATCGTTCCATTTCAGTACGTAGCTCGATACTTCCTCTTCGAGCCCCGTTTTCGGCCGCATGGAATCAATATAATGCGGATTTGGAAGGAAACGGACATCAAAGACAAGGTCGGCATCAATCGGGATGCCATGCTTAAACCCGAATGACATGACATTGACGGTGAAAATAGCCTGCTTGCCGGCGGAAAACTCCGTCAGGATTTTCTCTCTCAATTCCTTTGGCTTCATGCCTGATGTGTTATATATAAGCTGGGCCCTGCCTTTCAGCTCTTCCAGAAGGCTCCTTTCCTGCTTGATGCCTTCCAGCGGCAAACCGGCTGGCGCAAGCGGATGGGATCGCCGTGTCTCCTTATAGCGTCTGACAAGAGCGGAATCATCCGCATCCAGGAAAAGAATCGTCGGTGTCACCCATGTGGAATCGGAGAGACCATCCAGCACCCGAAGGAGTGTGTCGAAAAATTCCCTGCCCCTAAGGTCCATGACAAGCGCCACTTTATTCATCTTATTGCCGGATTCTTTCATCAATTCCAGGAATTTTGGCATCAGTGCAGGGGGCAGATTATCTACACAGAAAAAACCCAAATCTTCAAAACTGTGTATGGCAACCGTTTTTCCTGCTCCGGACATGCCCGTGATAATTACCAATTGAATATCATCAGCTGTTCCAACGTTCATTTTTTCCACCTCTGTTTCCTGGTTTGCGGCATGTATATTGCGGCCTTTTTGACACCAGGAACAATATTCATATTATTATACTATTTTTATGCACATAAAAATAGTGCTCCACGCAACTGTTTCTGTACAAAAATAGGACAATTTCATTGAAATGACCCTTATCTTTATTTGTTCAATCGGCCATTCCACATAAAAAAATAGCACAGGCTGCGCCTGTGCTTCAAAAAAGGGATATTGTATAAAAAGGGGGTCAATATCTCATGTCTATACTGTACCCGAAAAACATTTCACCATTGTTACAAAATGATTAAAAGGGCGTTACTTCTTTTTGGGAAATATTTTTCCTTTTTATTTTACATGGAGCTCTTCTTTTAAATTTTCAATGTAAATTTGAGCACTCTGCGCTGCAATGCTTCCGTCACCAGTAGCGGTTACAATCTGCCTCAGCAGCTTGTCTCGTACATCCCCTGCCGCAAAAATGCCAGGCACCTTTGTTTCCATGATTTGATTGGTCTCGATGTATCCATTCGCATTCGTAATCCCAAGGTTGGCAAATGGTTCAGTCAGCGGATCCATTCCAATATAGATGAAGATACCATCTGTCTTGAATTCTTTCTCCTCGCCGTTTTTAGTCGATACGAGTGTCACGGAACCTACCTTACCGTTTTCTTCATTAATTTGTTTGACCGTATGGCTCCAGATGAAGTCGACCTTTTCATTTGCAAAAGCGCGCTCCTGCAAAATTTTCTGGGCCCTAAGTTCATCCCGTCTGTGGACGATGGTCACCTTATTTGCAAAGCGGGTCAGGTAGACTCCCTCCTCAACAGCTGAGTCTCCTCCGCCGACAACGACCAGATCTTTTCCTTTAAAAAACGCACCATCACAGACGGCACAGTAGGAAACCCCTCGCCCTGTAAGCTGTTCTTCCCCAGGGACACCCATTTTTCGGTATTCGGCACCTGTCGAAATAATGACTGCACGTGCCTTATATTCCTTGGATCCCGCTTTGACGATTTTATATTCCTTTTCATCAATTACTTCTTTTATGTCGCCGTATGCATATTCCGCACCGAACTTCTTCGCATGCTCAAACATTTTGGTTGAAAGTTCAGGCCCCAATATATGGTCAAAACCCGGATAGTTTTCAACATCTTCCGTGTTGGCCATCTGGCCTCCAGGAACACCCCGCTCAATCATGAGTGTAGATAAGTTGGCCCTCGATGTGTATACTGCAGCAGTCAATCCGGCAGGACCGGCTCCTATGATGATGACATCATACATTTTTTCTTCTGACATGGTGGCAACTCTCCTTTATCTGTAAAACAGCCATGAACCTCCGAATCGGACGGCTGCTTTTATCCTTCTGTCTCTATCGTAATAAAGGTGTCTGCATACGTCCAAATATATGCTCACTTCCAGTAGGCTTCCAGGATTTTAATGTATTTCCTCAGTGTAGATTGGGAAATTCCATAGTCAATTGACAATTGTTTCTGCGTTTGCTTAGTATGACTCTCCAAAAACCAAATATACTCTGCGGCTGCCGCAATAGCCGCTGGGTTGGAGAATTTCTCTCCGGCCTTGATTCCCTTCAGAAAAGCGGCAAACCACGATAAGAGGATGGAACGGTTCCTCTTGCAGCGTTTATAAAGAAAAGTGGCCACCTGGTGTGCATTTTCCACCAAGCCTTCCGGATCAATTTTCTTCTTGTTACCTGATTGCAGAATATTGGCCAGGTATATTTTTTCAGTCAAGGAAAACTCATCGATGGATTTAAAATCCGAATGAGTGAGCAAATCCTGTTTCCTTGCAGAGACGGAAATGAGAAAAATACTGTACAGCCTTTCTTCCATGCGGTCACTGTGGAGAAGTTTCAGGATGGCTTTGTCATCTTCCTGGCTGATGCGGGGATCCCGGGCGTTTTGTTCCTTCCAAGGCTCCGCATCCGCTTTCTCCGGATTCACGAGGGATAGCTGTCTCCACGACTCCATGGCCACTTTCTGGTTTCCGGTATGATAGGCCGACTTGGCAAGCCAATAATAAAAGCCTGAATCCCCATCGTAACCGAATTTCTGAATTTGTCTCAGCCAGAAGTAAGCTTTGTCATATTTGCCAGTAAGTGCGAAAGTTGCACCGAGCTTGTAGCGATGCTCAAACAAGATGGGGTGAACCTTATCGAGAGCCGAAAGCAAGTCTTCCAGTTCTCCCTCCTGGTCCTCGTAATGCATAAATACAGCCAGATTGCACAGCGCATGAAGGTTACCTGGATTTTTATCCAGCACTTTCTCCAAGATGCCGGCGGCTTTGCCCGTTTCCCCTTCATAAAAATAAGCAAGGGCCAAATTATTATGGGCCGGCCAGAATTCCGGATGATCCTCCACCGCCTGTTCAAGAAGCCTGACAGCGTTGGTGAAATCGCCGGATTCCAGCAGCAGCTTAGCTTTTTCCTGCTGGCTGATGATGTGCTCCTGCTCCTCATAAAGCTCCATATTTTCGATATCTTCCATGCCGATGACCTCAAGCAATTCCTCGGCATCCTCCGAAAATTCGCCGGTTTTATCCAGATCCAAGTACAGCTGGGCATGGCGGGCGGCCTCAGAAAACAAGCCAAGATGGGCAAAATTATTCGCAAGAAAATAGTGGCATTCCGTCATTCTCGGATCCAATTCATTCAGAACGGATTGGAGCAGCTTATTGGATTCGGTATAATCCCCGGACTCCGTCAAAACAAGGGCAAGCTGGCAGGCAATCATTGGTTCCAAAGGTTCCAGCTCAAGCGCTCTCTTTAAATATTTTTTCGCTTTGTTTAAATCAAAGCGGTCATAGGCTTTTAGTCCTTTATTAAAATAGTATTCTCCCGTAGGTACAAAGGGGAATATTTTCGTTTTTTCATATTTTGCCTTCGAGTTTTTAACCATTCAAATCCTCCGTTGTTCCCGGCCTTAGTGCTTTTTGTAGTATATCACAATCACCGCTGCGTTTGTACCACCATCCATATATTAAGAAAGTACTTTAAAAAAGGAAAAAAAGGCCCTTCCCCGGCAGCGTCACTTTACGCTGCCGGAGCTGGCCCCGAGTCCATAAATAGGATCCCCGCTCCGTCTATCGGCAAGCTCTTCCTCAGTATAGATGACTCTCATCGGGTTTCCCCCGACAAATGCGCCTTCCGGAACATCCTTGTGCACGAGGGTGCCTGCCGAAACGATGGCCCGGCTTCCGATTTTCACCCCCGGCAGGATGGTGGAATTGGCGCCGATCATCACCTCGTCGCCTATCTCCACTCTTCCCAGACGGTATTCCTTAATCAAATATTCATGTGCAAGTATAGTTGTATTGTAGCCAATCACTGAATTTCTTCCGACTGAAATGTTTTCGGGAAACATGACATCCAGCATGACCATCAGGGCAAACGATGTCTGTTCTCCCACATTCATTTTTAAAAATGTCCTGTACATCCAATTCTTTAATCCCAGAAAAGGTGTATACCGGGCTGCCTGGATGATGATAAAATTGCGGACAACCTTCCAAAATGGGACGGTCTTATACACATGCCATAAGGAATTCGCCCCCGATACCGGGTATCTTTCCGTTCTCCTCATCGCCGGCCGATCCCCACTATATCCAAAAGTTCACCCATATGGTCAATGATGAAATCCGGTTCGAATTGCTTCAGGAACTCTGGCCCTTTCAGCGACCAGGCCACGCCGCATGTAAGCGTCCCCGCATTTTTTCCTCCAAGGATATCATGGTGATTATCGCCGATCATAATGGCCTCTTCAGGCTTAGACCCTAAAGCGTCCAGCGCTTTGTAAAGAGGTTCTGGATCCGGCTTGGCATTTTCAACCTCATCCAAGGTAATGACTACATCGAAGAATTTATCCAGATTGGTCAGTTTAAGCCCTTTAATGACAACGTTTCGGATTTTAGTGGAGACAATCGCCAGCCTAAAGCCGTTTTCATGCAGGGTGCGAATTGTTTCATACACGCCATTAAATTCTTTCACGAGCAGATCGTGCTTTTCGAGGTTAAATTTTCTGTATACAGCAACCATCTCTTCCGCGCTGTCCGGATCGATACCCTGAAAGACCTCTTCTAACGTCGGTCCCATAAAAGGGAGACAGTCCTCCCTCGTAAAGCGGCCAGGGCAAAATTGTTCCAATGTGTGCATATAGGAGGAAATGATCAATTCGTTTGTATCTACTAGAGTTCCATCCAGGTCAAACAGCAATGTTGTAATGTCATTGTTCATCAGGCAGCTTCCCTTTCTTTGGCCAAATCAGTTCTTTTCCATACGGCGGCGACAGCCAGCGTGAGCAATACGGCTGTCACGAGGCGGATCGCAAGCAAAGGCAGGACTGGTATGCCGAGCGGGACAAAGATCAGTGTGTCTTCCACAACGGCATGGCACGCTACAAGGAATATAAAAGCCAGTGTGACATCCTTTTTACTGACTCCATCTTCCTTGACGGCCTGGATCATGACTCCCGCCCCATATGCAAGCCCAAACACAAGACCGGCCGCCATGGTTGTAGATGTATTCTCCTTCATTCCGAGTAGTCTGGTGAAAGGCGCCATCCACCTTGAAAAAACGTTCAGCCATTTATAATCCTTGAGCAGCTGGATAAGCACCATAATCGGAATGACGAACACAGCCAGCTGTACAACACCCAAAATGGCTTTTTTCAAACCAAGCCCGAGGATGGACAGTGCACCGGTGACTTCCTCCTCCTGCATTGGTATCATTCCGTACTGGGCGATTTCCTGTCCGCCGCTCCATATCAGGTTGATGGCAATGGCCGATGCGATCGCGAGTCCCAGCCTGACAGCAAGGACCACCCACATCTTGACTCCAACCTTGACTGCAACAGCGGATTCAATGAAAAGGTTATGGGAAAATGACATCATCACCGCGATGATGAACACTTCTTTCACCGTCAAATCCAATGACAGGATTCCCCCAATCCCGGCATACAAATTAATAAAGTTTCCAAGCACAAGGGGAATCGCCGCGTCACCGGATAACCCGATCAGTCCCATCATCGGCTCAATCAGCCTGATGATCCAGGGGAGGATGGGGGTATGCTGCAGCAAGACGACAATCAGGGTTACCGGAAAAATCACCTTTCCCAGCGTCCAAGTTGTTTTTAAACCAGTGATGCCTCCATTTTTTATCGATGACTGCCACATGAGTGCTTCTCTCCTGCCTGTTTATTCATAATACTTTTCTTTAGCCATCCCCGTTTTTCTGCGGAATACCCATAGAAAAAGGGCGACTCCGATAAGAACCAGTGACAGGACTTGTGCCATCCTGAGGCTCTCTGTCAGCATCAGGCTGTCCGTACGTAGATGTTCGATGAAGAAGCGGCCAATGGAATACCATATGATATAGCTCAAAAACAGCTCCCCGCGCCGCAGTTTAATCCTCCTCAGACTGATGAGAATAATGAATCCCGCCAGATTCCAAAGGGATTCATATAAAAAAGTCGGTTGATAATAGGTCCCGTCAATATACATTTGATTGATGATGAAGTCTGGAAGATGAAGATTCTCAAGAAAAGCCCTCGTTACGGGGCCGCCATGGGCTTCCTGATTCATGAAATTGCCCCACCGCCCAATCGCCTGGCCAAGAATGATGCTTGGCGCTGCAATGTCAGCGAGTTTCCAGAAGGAAACCTTTTTAAGCCTGGAATATATGATTGTCGTCAGCACAGCACCTATGAGCGCCCCATGTATGGCGATGCCGCCTTCCCAAATCTTGATGATTTTTCCCGGGTGCTGCGAATAATACTCCCACTCCAAAACGACATAATAAATCCTTGCTGACAGGATTGAGATGGGGATAGCCCAAATCATCAAGTCCGCAAATAAGTCCTTGTCCAATCCATGCCTTTCTGTCTCTCGCATGGCGAGGTATAGAGCGATCGCAATCCCCAGCCCGATGATGATTCCATACCACCGTACCTCAAGCGTCCCGATCTGAATGGCAATCGGGTTTAAAGGCTGAATCCCTGCTTCCATAACGTCAACTCCCTCTGTTTCCTTTATATGAGGTTTTTCTACTTTACATTGGCATGCGCTGCTTGTAAGAAAGCAGCTATTACTACGTGTGCAGGTTCTCCTCCTGCAAAATTAGTCCATCAATCAAATCGATCGTCCTGGCTGCCTTCCTCAATCACCTTGGCCAGCCTTTCCGTGAATTGCTCAGCCGAGTTGACGCCCATTTTTTTCAGGCGGAAGTTCATGGCCGCGACTTCAATGATGACAGCAAGGTTTCTGCCCGGCCTTACGGGAATCGTCAATTTCGTGATTTCGGTATCGATGATTTTCATCTTATCCTCATCAATACCGAGACGGTCATAATGTTTTTCCTGATCCCACAGCTCAAGATGGATACTCAGCGTAATCCGTTTATGCGTCCGTACTGCTCCGGCCCCAAAGAGGGTCATGACGTTGATAATTCCGAGTCCGCGTATTTCAAGGAGATGCTCAAGCAATTCAGGTGCCGTTCCAACCAGCCGGTCGGTATCCACCTGCCGGATTTCCACACAATCATCAGCTATCAGCCGGTGGCCACGCTCCACCAGTGCGAGTGCCGTCTCACTTTTACCGACTCCGCTTTGGCCAGTGATCAGAACGCCCACCCCGAATATATCGACGAGAACACCGTGAACCGCCGTTGTCGGAGCAAGCTTGCCTTCAAGAAAATTTGTCAGCCTGCTGGAAAACGCCGTTGTCTTCATATGAGTCCTCATGACAGGGACGGAATGGCGTTCAGATGCTTCAATCAGCTCCTGAGGAACGTCCAGGCCACGGGAAATGATGATACCCGGAGTAATATCTTCGCAGAGTCTTTCCATCCTCTCCCTGCGTTCCCCCCTCAGCATCCTCTCGGAAAATTTAACCTCCGTTCTTCCCAGCAGCTGAATGCGCTCTGCAGGATAATAATTGAAAAATCCGGCTATTTCCAATCCAGGACGTGAAATGTCGCTTGTGGTGATTGGCCTATGTATGCCATCTTCGCCGCTGACCAGCTCAAGGTTAAATTCTTTTATGATGTCTTCGGTACGGACTTTTGCCAACAGAACCAACTCCTTACTTGCTTATGTCAAACCGGCGGAAACCAGCCTTACAATAATTATCACTTTTTCTATTTTAGCACTTACCCCCGCCGAAACTCTACCCTTCAAGACTAATCTTTCCAGACTCGAAAAATTTCGGGGTGTCTGATCCCTTGCCTTGTCTGTATGTCCTTTATGAGAAACCAATTTATTGAAGGAGGAACGAATTATGAAGATCATGCTGGACGCCGGTCATGGATATGAAACGGCAGGCAAGAGAAGCCCCGATGGAATGCGGGAATACGAGTTTAACCGTTCGGTGGCGGAGTATCTGGGAGAATTTTTGAAAAAAAGAAAGGGTGTCAGCATTTCGCATGCCCACTCAGACCTTGAGGACGTGCCCCTTTCCCGGAGAACATCCCTTGCCAACTCACTGGACGTTGACTGCTATATTTCCATCCATGCCAACGCTTTCGGTCTTGGAAGCTGGCACTCTGCCAACGGTATTGAAACGTACATCCATACAAGCAGGCCATTGGAAGCATGGAAGCTCGCCCAGGCAGTCCAGGAAAAGCTGGTTGAGGCAACAACTCTGAGGGACCGCGGGGTTAAAAACGCAGACTTTTTTGTTTTGAGGGAGACCAGGATGACAGCCATACTGGTGGAATGCGGCTTCATGACAAACAAGGCAGAGGCGGCACTGCTGAAAACCGACGCTTTCCGCAAACGGTGTGCTCAGGCAATCGGCGAGGCAATTGCTGAGTTTTATGGACTCAGAGAGAGCGGTATTTCGGAGATGCCAGATTCATTGTTTGTCGTGCAGGCAGGGGCGTTCGGAACACGCGAGAAGGCTGAGCGTCTTGCAGTACAGCTGCGTGAAGAAGGGTTTGGCGCGTATGTATATAGGAGGGGGGTGTAAAGGGTTGAGTATAGGGTAGCTATGCCGATTATTTGTATTTATTACCGCTTACGGAGGCGTTATTACAGATTTTTTTCCTTTTTATTACCGATTTCCATTTTTCAGCTGTATGGACGAAGGTTATTCGCGATTAAGAAGTATATACTCGCGATTATGTGGAAATACTCGCGATATTTGCTAGTTTATTTGCGATTCTCAGCTAGCCATGCCCCAGTGCCAGACCTTATTCGCGATTATAATTGCAATACTCGCGATTGAAGGACGAATATTCGCGATTCTATCAGCAATACTCGCGATAATAGGAAGTTTACTCGCGATTATGGGCATTTTATTCGCGATTAGGGCAGAAGTAAGGCAGCCAAGACATCATACCCGCTCAAATAATCATTTTACGAAAAAAACCCGTACAGCCTTAGCTGTACGGGTTACTTTTTCTTCCTCGGTTCGATGACGGCTTTCTGGATGACAAGGTTCACGATTGCCATCAGTATGGCGATCAAGAACGCGAGGCCAAAGCCGTCGATTTCAAAGCTGCTGCCCATGATGCCATCTGTCATCAACAGCGTAATGGCATTGATGACAAATAGAAACAGTCCCAAAGACAGGATGGTGACGGGCAGCGTCAGGATAATGAGGACCGGCCGAACCAGCATATTCAGTATGGATAGGATTATGCTTGCAATCACGGCCGCTCCGAAACTGGAGACCTCTACTCCTTCAAAATATCCGGCG
>DATBUB010000119.1:0-16556 GCA_036516555.1 Bacillaceae bacterium | reverse complement strand
ATGAAAGACCAGGCCCCATAGTAATAGGGGCCTGGTCTTTTTGTTACCTTTGCTTGAATGTTTTACAATCCGTTTCCTTCTGTGTATCGGCTTGTTTTCCGCTGTGGCTGACAACATAAATCTGGTCAGCTCCGCACTGGTTTCCTTTTTTCCAATAAAAACAGTTTTGGACTTCGCACAAAACGTCTTCGGCCATTTGTATCACTCCTAAACGAAAGATGTTGATACAAATATAGCTTCCGCCATCGGATACCTACGTATGAGAGGAAAAATTACACTCCCTGCAATCAGTTCAGCGCCTCATCCAAAACTTCAATATTTTTGTCCATGAGCGTAAAATAATTTTCCTTGTCCTTCAGTTCTTTTTCCGTCAGTACTGACAGGTTGTGAATGTGAAGAGCTTTCGCCCCTGTTTCTTTGCGAATGACATCCGCCAGCTTGGACTGAACATTTTGCTCAAACAGGATGAAAGGTATATCTTCTTTTTTGATGAGATCGGCCACTTCCTTCAGCTTTCGCTGGGAAGGCTCATCCGTGGTGGATAGGCCTGAGATGGGTATTTGCTCGATTCCGTAGCGGTTTTCCCAATATCCGTATGCGGCATGGGCAACCACAATCTGTTTTCTTTTTGATTGGCTGCCAACTTCTTTAAAACGCGTGTCCAGTTCATCCAGCTGTTTTGCCAGAACCTTATAATTTTTTTCGTATTCTCCACCGTGTTTTGGATCCATTACCTTCAGCTTATCCAATATGACATTCGCCAGCTCTTTGGAATAAACCGGATCCAGCCATACGTGAGGGTCTACCCCTCCATGGTCATGCGCATGCCCAGCTTCGTCTTCGTGCTTTTCTTCATGGTCCCCTTCCGCGTGATCTTCTTGACCATGGCCTTCATGTCCTTCAGAGGCTTCAAGAGGAAGTCCTTCAGCCGTTGCCACCAGTTTTACGTGCTGGCCATTCAACACATTTTCCGCTTTAGAGACAAATCCTTCCAGCCCTAGTCCAATGTAAAAAAACATATCCGCATCAGCGAGAGACATCATATCTTTCTGAGAAGGTTCATACGTATGCTCATCAGCGCCAGGAGGATATATGGTGCTGACATGGACATGATCGCCGCCAATTCTCTCCGTAAAAAATTGAAGGGGATAAACAGTCGTATAAATATCAAGTTTTCCTTCTTTTTTGGAAGGAGCCGCTTCCCTTTCTTTTGTACAGCCGGCAGTGAAAAGAATGGTGGCCAAGGCAGCCGCCATGATAGATAGAGTTCGTTTCTTGTGCATCCTGCACCTCCATAAAAACTTAATAGGAATGATTACGATTTAGAGTCATAAAAATAGCTTACAGGATTTTTTGATTGATTGCAATCCGTAAGCTGCAGTTTTTTATTCATGTATATGTTTAGGCTTCTTGTCGGGTACAGGGTCAATGCCGCCCGGATGAAAGGGATGGCATTTCAGGATACGGCGGACGGCCAGCCATCCGCCGCGAAGTGCGCCATGCCTCTGGATCGCTTCCAGTCCATATTGCGAGCAGGTTGGATAAAATCGGCATGTTGGAGGTTTGAGGGGGGAGATGGCCAATTGATAAAATCGGATGATTCTTATAAATACGTACTTGAGCAATGTGATCGCTTCTTTCTTCTATATAAGGTTACTTCCCTTTTGCGGTTGGCTGAAGCTCCTCGCCATTTTCATTCGGTTTCTTACCGGCAGGATCGACCGTATGTTTATATGAATAAGCTTTGGATGTCGTCAGAGCGGTGGCCAAAATCACGAGTATGATGATGATTACAGAAATAATCATGACAAGTTTCATTCCGTTATCCTCCTTTGCATTGTCTCCATTGTAGCATATTTCATGCCGGCTTTGGGGAAGATAGAGTTGTTTCGCCTAATGGGAAAACGGGTATTGAAACGGACATAGGAGGAGTGATAGGCATGTCAGAAAACAGCTTGAAAAAATTGGCGGAAGTCATTAATAAACAAGTGGCAAACTGGACGGTGCTTTATACGAAGCTACATAATTACCACTGGTATGTGAAAGGATCCAATTTCTTCACTTTGCACCAAAAGTTTGAAGAGCTTTATAATGAAGCAGCTGTCCATATAGATGAATTGGCTGAGCGGCTTCTTGCACTTGAAGGAAATCCGGTCGCCACACTAAGGGAATCGCTGGAGCTGGCGAGTGTGGAGGAAGCGAAAGGCGATGAGGAAGCCAATGACATGGTACAAGCTATCGTCAATGATTTCTCCACCCTGATTGAAGAGTTGAAGGAAGGAATGGACCTTGCTGCTGAGCTTGGTGACGACACCACCCAGGACATGCTCCTTGCGGTCCATCAGAGTCTTGAGAAGCACAATTGGATGCTCAATGCCTTCCTTGGCAAATAACCTGGACTATGCTCCAGGTTATTTTAATGCACAAAAAAAGCAGCCGGATTGGCTGCCCTCTCTCTGTATGTATCAATGCAAATGCCTGGAAGACGGAGATTGGCCTTCAGACTGTGCAAATTTCCCCTTTAAAGTTTCGAGCAGGTAGAGCCTGATGAAATATTGCAGTTCATAATGGTTCATCTCTTTAACGATGCCCATCAGCTCATCATGGTTATAGTGCTCGAGTACGGCAAAGGTGATCATATCCAGATCCTCTTCATCGCCCGTAAGTTTATCACGGTATATTTCAAATAATTCATCAACTAGCTTCATGATGCCATACACCTCTTTTGTCGTTAAAATTATTTTGCCATATCCGCCCATTACAAGCAACTTTTAATTTCCTTATACCCGCCTTTCTGTAAATCAACCACTTTTTAAAAGACTCCTTAAGAATAAATTAGGTGTGAAAGCGGCAAAGTATGCATAGAAAATGAATTTTCCTGCTGAAAGGGTGTGGCAGAATGAGGCCGCAAAAGAAAACATACTATATATCTGTCGGTCCCGGACAGATTATGACAACCCCCAATGACTCGCCATGGGAGTTCAAAATCGAGGCGACCGATGACGACATCATCAAGCTGAGACAAATATTTGACTCTAATTATGATAACAGCATCATCGATTTTTGGAGGACACATGTTCCTTTGCTTGAGTACCATCATGATTCAACGAATGACCAAAACGACGAGAACCTGATACGTGTATATCAGATGATTTACGAGCTGGGTGACGAACAGGCAAAGCAGCATATTGACAGCATCGGAATTTTGCAGGACTTTACAAGCAAATGAAATAGGGACGGGGCAGAGATGGCATTATACTCTCTGCCCTGTCCCATTTTGCGATACAATGGGAGCAAGACTGTGATGAAGGCGGAATGAAACATGTTTGAGTTTTTGGACTGTCACGGACATAATGTATCGTTGGTTTTTTCAAGAGCCGCTTTTGATATTCCGCCACGGCATGTACTCGTCCTGTGCCGATTCGGCAACCGTTGGCTGCTCACTCGGCACCCTTTGCGGGGGCTGGAGTTTCCTGGTGGAAAAATTGAGGTGGGTGAGTCCGTTGAGGAAGCGGCCAAACGGGAAGCGTATGAAGAGACAGGGGCGAAGATTGCGGTGAAGGCCTACATTGGGGAGTATAGGGTTTCCGACCCGTTCCGTGGTCCATTTGTCAAGGCCATTGTGCTGGCGGAAGTATTGGAGGTTGAGGAGAAAAGCCATTATCATGAAACGAGCGGCCCCGAATGCATGGATACTGGCATGGAACGGGAGCTTCAACATCCAAAATACAGCTTTATCATGCAGGACCTTGTCGTGCCAAAAGCAATTGAATTTTGCAGATCCAGCGGATGGATATCATAAAAAAGCTGTTTCTCTGGGGATGAGAAACAGCCAGTCAATCGAGATTATCTTTTATCAGCTTTGTTTCAAGCCATTCCACCGCCTGATACATGATCGCGGCACACAGGATGATAAGGAGAAGCGCCAGCATGACGAGGGTGAAATTAAATACCTGAAATCCGTATATGATCATGTAGCCCAGGCCCTTTGCCGATACAAGGAATTCACCGACTATGACCCCGACCCAGGACAGCCCCACATTCACCTTCAGAGTGGAGATGATGGTTGGAAAGGAGGCAGGGAGTATGGCCTCGCGAAATACATGCTGCTTTTTGGCACCAAAGGTTTGCAGGACCTTTACATAGTTGTCATCCACTCCCTTGAATGAGGAGTAGACGACCAGTGTAGTGATAATAACCGAGATGACGGCCCCCATCGCGATGATTGAGGTAAAACCCGGTCCGAGCCCGACAATCAGGATGGGGCCAAGGGCAACTTTTGGCATGGCATTGAGTACGACGAGATAGGGGTCCAGGATATTAGACAGGAATGGCGACCACCAAAGAAGGGCAGCCAGGATGGTTCCCAGAACGGTTCCAATGACAAAACCGAGGACGGTTTCAAAGACAGTGACCCCCAAATGGGCCGCCAGTGTGCCATCAGAAATTTTTTCAAGGAACAGCAACCATACTTTAGAGGGAGAACTAAAAATGAGAGGATCGATCCAGCTATTTCTGCTGGAAACTTCCCATGCTGAAAAAAATGTAACCAATATGGCAAGCTGATAAAAAAAGATCCATCTCTTTTCAGCAGCCAAGGATTTTTTATACGTTTCATAAAGGTGCCCGGGGTCATTGTTGTGGCTCAAGGGACTCCAGCTCCTTCCAGATGACATGGAATAATTCCATAAAGGTTTCATGGGTGCGTACATCAAACGGTTTGAGGATCCTGAACTCTTCGGGCACTTCAAAAATCTTTATAATGCGTCCTGGACTTGCAGATAAAAGAAAGATACGGTCGCTCATAGAAATGGCTTCTCCAATATCATGGGTCACAAGGACAGCCGTTTTCCGATAAGATTTAAGCGTGTCAAACACCAGATTCTCCAGTTTCAGTTTGGTCTGGTAGTCCAGTGCGGAAAATGGCTCGTCAAGAAGGAGAAGCTTGGGATTGACGGCCATGGTCCTTGCCAAAGCAGCCCGCTGCCTCATTCCGCCGGAAAGCTGGCGAGGAAATTGTTTTTCCACGCCGCGCAGACCGATTTTTTCTAAGAATTCAATCGAATTTGCTGCGGTTTTCCGGTTGAGGCGTCCGTCAAGCTTTAAACCAAGCAGTACGTTCTCTTCAATGGTTTTCCAAGGGAAGAGGTAATCTTGCTGAAGCATGTATCCAATTTGGTTTTTCAGTGCGTTGGGAGGATGGCCATCTATGGCAATAGTTCCAAAGGTTGGTTCGATCAATCCCGATAGGATGGACAGCAGGGTGGATTTTCCGCATCCGCTGGGCCCAATCAATGAGATGAATTCCCCTTCTTTAATGGAAAAAGAAATTTCGTCAAGGGCAGGCGTAAAGGTTGACGGACTGAAATAGTGATGTCCAATATGTTCTGCTTTAAGGAAACTCATTTACTGCCCCCCCTTCACTGCTTCAGTACCTTTTCAACAATCGATGTATTGACAAGGTCATCATATTTAACCTTTTCGGGAAGCTCCCCAGCCTCCTCCATGATGGAAAGGAGGTTGGCCCATCCTTCTTCGGTCAGCTTCATATCCTTTGAGAAAGATCCTTGCTTTTTATAGCGTTCTATGACAATGGCCAATGTGTCAGCATCGGAATCTTCAAAGAAGGGCTGTACAGCCTTGGCGATATCTTCCGCACTAGATTCCTCCACCCATTTCTGGGCCTTGTGGAGCGCGCGCACAAACTTTTCCACGATCTCTTGATTTTTTTCGATATAGCTTTCCTTTGCCATAAAGGTGGTATAAGGTACCTGACCGGACTCTTCTCCGAAAGAAGCTACTATATACCCTTTGCCTTCTTTCTCAAATACGGATGCAGTAGGTTCAAACAGCTGCACGAAGTCTCCGGTACCGGAACCAAAAGCATTGGCAATATTGGCGAATTCTATGTTTTGAATTAGTTCCAAATCATGATGTGGGTCTATTCCGTGTTTTTTGAGTACAAATTCGCCCACCATCTGCGGCATGCCGCCTTTTCTCTGACCCAAGAAAGTGGACCCCTTCAGCATCTCCCAATTAAAATCTTCAATCTTTTCACGGGAAACGAGGAAAGTGCCATCGGTTTGGGTCAGCTGGGCGAAGTTGATGACAGGATCGCTTGCTCCCTGAGCGTAAACATAGATGGAGGTTTCCGAGCCGACCAGGGCAATATCTGCTCCGTCAGATAAGAGGGCAGTCATGGTTTTGTCTCCTCCCCATGTGGTTTTCAGCTCAACGTCCAATCCTTCTTCTTTGAAATAACCTTTAGCAAGAGCTACATATTGGGGAGCATAGAAGATGGAGCGTGTGACTTCCGCCACCCTGACTTTTTGATTTTCCGTTTTTTGCGTGCAAGCAGCGGATAAAAGCAAGAATACGGAAGCCAATAGAATGAAGCTGGCTTTATAAAGCATTTTCATGGCTGGATCCTCCTATGATGCCTCAAAAGGCCTGAATGTTATAAAATTGGGCTAATATATCGTATGTTGGGCGCCAAGATTTGTGAAAACCAAGGGCTTAAGTTCGCTTATTTTTTTGTGGGAGAGGATTACATGGAAAAGATGAAGATCATCAAAAAAATGCGTTTTCCTTCGCCAAATCCGAATGTGCAAATGTTCGAGCTGACATACCTTTCAGATGGACTGAAAGTCAAGGGGCTCCTGGCAGAGCCGATTGAGGAAGGCTTGTATGAGGGGTTCCTTTACCTACGGGGAGGCATCAAAAATGTAGGGATGGTCAGGCCATCGAGAATCGGCCAGTTTGCATCAGAGGGATTTGTTGTGTTTGCTCCATACTATCGGGGAAACAGAGGCGGGGAAGGGAATGAGGATTTTGCCGGAGAAGATCGCATAGATGCCTTTTCAGCTTATGAATTGTTGAGGGCACATCCTTCAGTCATGGAAAACAGAATTCATATATTCGGATTTTCCAGGGGCGGAATCATGGCTCTTTTGACCGGTCTTGAATATAAGGATGCTGCGTCACTTGTAACGTGGGGAGGGGTCTCAGATCTGGCTCTGACATATGTCGAACGGAAAGATATGCGGAGGATGATGAAGAGAGTGATCGGAGGTTCCCCTAAAACGGCATTGGCGGAATATGAATACCGGACACCGCTATACCGGCTGGAAGGGCTGGAGGCGCCAGTACTGATCATCCATGGGGAAGAAGACAAAAATGTGTCGGTTGAACATGCAAACCGTCTTGAAAAGAGGCTGCGCACACTCGAAAAAAAGGTGGAAACGTGGTATTTGAAAGGACTGACGCATTTTTTTCCTCCAGCTATGAACAGGCAAGTGGTAAGGGATCTGTGTGTATGGATGAAAAAACAGGGAATTGATGTATAATATGGTGTAGGAGAAAGGGGAATAAAAAACCATGGGCATGCCTTTTGAACTGAACACGATGATTGTTACAAAGGGAAATGAAATCAGGCAGGAAGAAAACACGTTTAGACTGGAGAAATCCGGATATCGGCTATACCCGGTGGATATCCCCATAGAGGTGAGAAGCACCAAAGACAGTGACACAAGGGCTATGGCAAAGATTCGGAAGGTTGAATGGGAGAATGAAAAGACCGTCATTACATACAACCTGATAGCTCTATATTCGATCAATTAAAAAAATCCCTTTTGCAAGGGATTTTTTTAATTGATGTGTTATTATCTGATAACAGGTCCGCCCAGTTCTTCAATCGCTTTGTCCACACCTGAAAACTTGGTGAAGTTATTACGGAATTTTGCAGCAAGTTCGTTGGCTTTTTCTTTATAGGCTTCTTGGTCTGCCCATGTTTTGTTTGGCTGAAGAACTTCATCCGGCACCCCTGGAACATGGGCTGGGATATCGAGCCCGAATACTTCATCCTTGATGGTTTCAACGTTATTCAGCTCACCGTGAAGTGCTGCCTGGACCATCGCACGGGTGTAGCCCAGTTTCATCCTGTTGCCGACACCATATTCTCCTCCAGTCCATCCGGTATTCACGAGGAACACCTGTACTTGATGCTCGTCGATTTTCTTGCCGAGCATTTCAGAATAGCGCTGGGCCGGCAGCGGAAGGAACGGGGAGCCGAAGCAAGTGGAGAAAGTGGCTTGCGGCGAAGTGATGCCGCGCTCAGTTCCTGCAAGCTTAGATGTATACCCGCTCAAGAAATGATACATGGCTTGTTCCTTTGTCAGTTTGCTGATTGGAGGGAGTACCCCGAATGCATCCGCCGTAAGGAAAATAATGGTGGACGGGTGGCCAGCAACGCTTGGCTCCACAATGTTTCCGATAGCTTGGATAGGGTATGCGGCCCTTGTATTTTCAGTCAATGCCGTATCATCATAGTCAGGAAGGCGAGTCTCAGGGTCAATCATGACATTTTCCAAAACGGCACCAAATGTGATGGCATCAAAGATTTGAGGCTCTTTTTCCTTTGAAAGGCCAGCTGTCTTGGCATAGCATCCGCCTTCAATATTGAAAACGCCGTTAGGGGACCACCCGTGCTCATCATCACCGATCAAGCGTCTTGCCGGATCTGCAGACAAGGTTGTTTTTCCGGTTCCGGACAAACCGAAGAACAGGGCAACATCGCCTTCCGGCCCTACATTTGCAGAGCAGTGCATGGACAGGATATCAGATTCAGGGAGCAGGTAGTTCATGACGGAAAAGATGGATTTCTTCATTTCCCCTGCATATTCTGTTCCTCCGATCAAAACTACACGGCGTTCAAAGGAAACAATGATGAACGTTTCAGACAGTGTTCCATCCACAGAGGGATCTGCCTTGAAACCAGGTGCAGAAATAACGGTAAATTGCGCATTATGCTCTGCAAGCTCTTCTGCTGCAGGACGGATAAACAATTGGTGCGCAAACAGATTATGCCATGCGTACTCGTTGATCACCTGGATGGGCAGACGGTACTTTTCATCGGCCCCTGCAAAGCCTTTAAATACAAACAGCTCGTCTCTTTCCCGCAAGTATTTGACGACCTTATGGTATAGCCTGTCAAAAGCAGTCTCGGAAATAGGCTGATTTACAGCTCCCCAGTCAATTTTATCTTTAACGGATGGTTCATCAACAATGAATTTGTCTTTAGGTGAACGACCGGTGTATTTTCCTGTTTCCGCACGGACAGCGCCTGAAGAAGTCAGAATCCCTTCATTGCGATTCAGTACTTTCTCAACAAGCTCTGGTACAGAAAGCTGAACGTGAACGTTCCCGCCTTGTAATAATTGTGCCAATTCGCTCTTAGTGCCTATTGAACTCATATGTTTTTAACCTTCCTTTTTTACAGTTTTAATTTGCTCATGAAATAGTATAACACATTTGTTTAATTAGTCTATACTAATATACCCGGAAATGTGTGAATGCAAAGTGAATTCTTTTTAGTATTTGTGTATAATAAGGTAAAGATTCGTTCCGGATGTGAAAAAATGATGAGATATCAAGCCTTGTATGACGGCCAATGCAAGCTTTGCGTCCAAATAAAAAATAATTTGGCAGGCTGGACTGGTTTGGCAAAATAGACTGGATTCCATTGGAAACGCACGAAAAAATCGAAGGTTTTGCGTAGCTTTACTCCGGTTGAACTGAGAAGGGAACCCCACTTGCTCGGCCAAAACGGCGGACTGTATAAAGGGTTTTCCGCACTAAGGGTCATGCTGCTTTCCTTCCCGCTGACCTTTATCCCATCTCTCATGCTTTTATACCGGGAGCAAAAAGGATCGGAAATCGGGCATATCGTTATATTGCCGAGCGGCGGTACCGAATGTCAAGACATAAATGCCAAGATTAGCAATGTATATTGTAGCGCTGCAAAAACATGCAAATATTTAAGTTGACACTCAATTCGTGTTTAAGTATTATTGAACATTGAACGGATACTCTTATCCTGAGACGGTGGAGGGAACAGGCCCTGTGAAACCCGGCAACCTGCTATTACCGGCGAAGCCCGGAAAGAAAGGTGCTAAACCTGTTGCAAGGCAGGGATTATGCCTTGGACGATAAGAGTGAAAGGCTCAGCACGGTGTAAAAAAACCTTTCCTCCATATGCTATATTGGGAAGGGTTTTTATTTTTGTTTTTTACCGGAGTCTTTTTCAAATGCCTGAGTGAAATTCATCATATAGGGAAAACGAGTACCGTGACCAATAAATATACGTTTTTGTGTTGAAGGAGGAACAATGATGTCAAAGAACCGTCGTCTATTTACATCAGAATCCGTTACGGAAGGCCATCCGGACAAAATTTGCGACCAGATTTCAGATTCCATTTTGGATGCCATCCTTGCAAACGACCCTAATGCCCGTGTAGCATGCGAAACATCGGTGACAACCGGCCTTGTTCTTGTTGCAGGCGAAATCACTACCAGCACATACGTGGATATTCCTAAAATCGTACGAGATACGGTCAAGGATATTGGCTATACCCGTGCCAAATACGGCTTTGATGCTGAAACATGTGCTGTATTGACTTCCATTGATGAGCAGTCTCCTGATATTGCCGCCGGTGTGGATAAAGCGCTGGAAGCCCGTGAAGGTGAAATGTCGGACGAAGAGATTGAAGCAATCGGAGCAGGGGACCAAGGGCTGATGTTTGGCTTTGCCTGCAATGAAACGAAAGAACTCATGCCGCTCCCTATTTCACTTGCACATAAACTGTCACGCCGGTTGACCGAGGTACGTAAAGACGAAATTCTTCCATATTTGCGTCCTGACGGAAAAACCCAGGTTACGGTTGAATATGATGAAAATGATAAGCCGGTGCGGATTGATACAATCGTCATTTCGACTCAGCATCATCCTGAGATCAGCTTGGAGCAAATCCAGCGCAATTTGAAGGAACACGTCATCAGGCCGGTAGTACCTGCTGAATTGATTGATGATGAAACAAAATATTTCATCAACCCTACCGGACGATTTGTCATCGGCGGTCCTCAAGGGGATGCGGGATTAACCGGACGGAAAATTATCGTTGACACGTATGGCGGCTATGCGCGCCATGGCGGCGGTGCGTTTTCGGGGAAAGATCCTACAAAAGTAGACCGTTCAGCAGCATATGCAGCACGCTATGTGGCAAAGAATATCGTGGCATCCGGACTTGCTGACAAATGTGAAGTCCAGCTGGCTTATGCCATTGGTGTAGCACAGCCTGTTTCCATTTCTGTCGATACATTCGGTACAGGAAAGGTGTCCGAAGAAACTCTTGTTGAAGCCATCCGCAAGAACTTTGACCTTCGCCCCGCGGGGATCATCAAAATGCTGGATCTTCGCAGACCGATCTATAAGCAGACTGCGGCATATGGTCATTTCGGCCGTACCGATCTGGACCTTCCGTGGGAAAAAACGGATAAAGCAGAGGCCATCCGTAAATCGGCCGGAAATTAAAACGTACAAACAGCCCGAATTGTTTCGGGCTGTTTTTTTACCATTAGCTGAACTGTTCCACTTCTGTTGAACCGGATAAGGCGGTCGTTGAGGAATTTCCTCCTGTAATGGTTTGAATCACTTCATCAAAATACCCCGTTCCAACTTCCCTTTGGTGTTTGGTGGCTGTATAGCCGAACGTTTCACTGGCAAATTCCGCCTCCTGCAGTTCCGAATAAGCAGCCATCCCCCGTTCCCTGTACCCACGGGCCAACTCAAACATGCTGTGATTGAGGGCATGGAAGCCTGCCAGTGTAACGAATTGAAACTTATAGCCCATTTTACCCAGCTCACGCTGAAAATGCGCGATGGTTTCGGAGTCAAGCTTTTTCTTCCAGTTGAAAGACGGAGAACAGTTATAGGCCAGAAGCTTTCCAGGGAATTTTTCATGGATGGCATCCGCGAAACGCTTTGCCTGCTTCAAGTCAGGCTCTGACGTTTCGCACCAGATCAAATCTGCAAAGGGGGCATAGGCAATTCCTCTTGAGATTGCTTGTTCCAAGCCGGCTTTTGTCCGGAAGAAACCTTCTGGGGTACGCTCATCGAGAATAAATTCCTGGTCTGCAGGATCGATGTTGCTTGTAATCAAATCCGCAGCATCAGCATCCGTCCGTGCAATCAGTACGGTCGGCACCCCCAGGACGTCGGCGGCCAGCCGTGCGGCAATTAAGTTTTTGACGGCTGTTTGTGTGGGCAGCAGGACCTTCCCTCCGAGATGGCCGCATTTCTTTTCGGAAGCCAATTGATCTTCAAGATGCACTCCGCCGGCTCCTGCTTCAATCATAGCTTTCATGAGTTCAAAAACATTCAGCGCTCCGCCAAATCCCGCTTCCATATCCGCCACGATGGGAGCAAACCAGTACGTTTCACCCCGTCCTTCCGAATGCTGAATCTGATCAGCCCGCTGGAGTGCCTGGTTGATTCGCTTAACGACTTGCGGCACACTGTTGGCAGGGTACAGGCTTTGATCGGGATACATATGGCCGGATAGGTTGGCATCCGCCGCAACCTGCCAGCCGCTTAGGTATATCGCCTTCAAACCAGCCTTTACTTGCTGCATGGCCTGGTTTCCAGTCAAGGCGCCAAGCGCATTTACGTATTCTTCGGCATGGATCAGCTTCCAAAGCCGTTCTGCCCCCATTTGAGCCAAGGTGTGCTCAATCATGACAGAGCCGCGGAGGTTCACGACCTCTTCGGCAGAATAGGGCCTTTTGATTCCCCTCCAACGCTCCGCTTTCCATTCCTCCCGAAGCAGCGCAATCTGTTCTTCTCTCGTCAGTGTCATTTTTTACTCTCTCCAATCACTTTATATATAACTGTTTAAATATTTATATTATGTTATATAACAGTGGTGACATGAAAACTAATCGACGTCTGCACAGCATTCGAGAACACCCTTAAAGGAAGGCTGTTCTGAACCGCATGCAGGACAGAGAAGATCGAGAGTTCCACCTCCATTGGAAAAAGGGCTGCCAAACGGTTTTGGATCTAGTGTCTCATCACGATTTTCTTGAGATTTCCACATAATCGATCACTCCTATGATAAATGTAAAGTTAATATAATACAGAATAAATTAAATAACAACTGTTATAAAACAGGAAAAACCAGCGAAAGACAACCTTTTTCCTTTCATTTCCTTTTGTTTTCTTTCATTTGCTAACTATTTAAGAAAAGTATTCATCCAATTGAAGGGTGTACCTATAAAAAATATGAAAAAATATGGCTATGGAGTGCCAAAATAACCAAAATGATGTTAGTATTATTAAGTGTGTAAAATATGCACGAACCCGTTTAATTTTAACGAAGTAGGTGACAATCTGTTATGTGCGGATTTATAGGGTGCATCCATGATCAGGCTTCCGATCGAAAAGAGCCGGATCATTCATTATTTAAAGAAATGAATCAGTTGATCACTCATAGGGGCCCGGATGATGAAGGGTTCTTTGAAGATGAACATATTCAATTTGGTTTTCGCCGTTTAAGCATCATTGATATTGAGAGCGGCCACCAGCCGCTGGCCTATGAAAATGAGCGTTACTGGATCATTTTCAATGGAGAGGTATACAATTACGTTGAATTGCGCGAAGAACTGCTGAAGGAAGGCCTGTCCTTCAAAACCTCGTCTGATACCGAAGTCATACTTGCCCTCTTTAGCCATCTGAAAGAAAAAGCTGTCGAAAAGCTCCGGGGAATGTTTGCTTTTGTCATTTGGGATAAGGAAAAGAAAGAATTGTTCGGTGCCCGCGACCCGTTTGGAATCAAGCCATTCTTTTACTTGGAGGATGAAGGCAGAACCCTGTTCGGTTCTGAAAAGAAAAGCATCCTTCTTGCCATGTCGGAACCAGCGCTACATTACGATGCCGTCCAGCAATATATGACGTATCAATTTGTGCCAGAGCCCGAAACGATGACAGCGGGGATCAAGAAGCTGGAACCAGGCCATTATTTCACCAAAAAAATTGGTGAACCGATGGAGATCTCCAGGTACTGGAAGGCAAGTTTCCAGCCAAGAATGAAATCAGAAAGTGATTTTATCAAAGAGATACAGGATGTTCTTTACGATTCGGTCAATATCCATATGCGGAGCGATGTGCCTGTCGGTTCTTTCCTGTCCGGGGGAATTGACTCTTCCATTATTGCTTCCATCGCAAAACAATTCCATCCGAACATCAAAACATTCTCTGTCGGATTCCAGCGAAATGGGTTCAGTGAGATTGATGTAGCGAAAGAAACAGCCGATAAACTCGGAGTCGAGAACATCAGCTATGTGATTACACCTGAAGAATATATGAAGGAACTGCCGAAAATTATGTGGTATATGGACGATCCGCTGGCCGATCCAGCTTGCGTGCCGCTTTATTTTGTAGCGAGGGAAGCCAGAAAACACGTTACGGTCGTTCTTTCCGGTGAGGGAGCCGATGAGCTGTTTGGAGGGTATAACATTTATCGGGAGCCTCAGTCTCTGGAGGTATTTGAAAAAATCCCTGAAGTGGGCAAATCCGTCCTTCGTACTTTGGCCAGGTGCCTTCCGGAAGGAGTAAAAGGCAAAAGCTTCCTTGAACGCGGGCTGACGCCGATGGAAGAACGGTATATCGGTAACGCAAAAATGTTCTCGGAAGAGGAAAAGCGAAAGCTCCTGACCAAGTACAACAAAAACATTGACTTTAAGGATATTACGAGGCCGCTGTATCAGGAAACAGCAGGCTATGATCCGGTCGACCGCATGCAGTATATAGACATTCATACATGGATGAGAGGCGACATTCTGCTTAAAGCGGATAAAATGACGATGGCTCACTCTCTTGAATTGAGGGTTCCATTCCTTGATAAAAAGGTATTTGAGGTGGCATCGCATATTCCGACAAGCCTTAAAACAGCCGATGGTACGACCAAGTATATCCTTCGAAAAGCAGCTGAAGGCATTGTGCCAGACCATGTCTTAAACCGCAAGAAGCTTGGATTCCCGGTACCGATTCGCCATTGGCTCAAGGATGAGATGCATGACTGGGTTAAAGACATCATCCGCAACAGCGGCACAGAACATATCCTTGATAAGCAATATATTTTGAATTTGCTTGAAGACCATTGCCAGGGGAAAATGGACTACAGCCGCAAAATCTGGACAGCCGTTGTCTTTATGGTATGGCATGCCGTGTATATGGAAGGCCAATACGATTTCCAAAAGCAATTAAAAACAGCCGCCGCTCACTGATCCAATTGATACGTGAGCGCCTGGCTGCCCA
This sequence comes from Bacillaceae bacterium, assembly GCA_036516555.1. Taxonomy (GTDB): domain Bacteria; phylum Bacillota; class Bacilli; order Bacillales; family Bacillaceae_C; genus DATBUB01. The sequence continues at coordinate 1,405 of DATBUB010000119.1, read as the reverse complement.
TTTGCACCCAGGACTTCTCAAAGTCCGAGATGGGTGCTTTTTTATTTTTCTGCCCTGTAAGCGGGTCGTTGAAATAAATATATTCCCGATCATATCCCGTAATGAGGACGGAGTGCTCTTTCATGGTGACTTTGACGGGACCGTCGCTTGTATGCCATGTCTGAAAATAGGATTCATCAAGCTCACGGTATTCCGCGTTGATGATCACCCAGACAGGTCTGCTTTCAGACAGGGGAATTTTCAGCTCGTCAAAAGACTGGCCGGACAAGTTCACCATTTTCCCCGGCAAATATTGCTGTGCGAGTTCCATTATCGGTTCATGATAGACACCAAGACCAGGTTCATCAAAGGTATACATGCTACCGACAAAACCCTTATGAGGATTGCCAAAATGAATGACTCCGTCTTTGATGATACGCGGCGCCGGATCTCTTTTCACTTGTTCAGCAAGCACCATCTTATCCACTTCTACTCCGGCACTTCCGAGCAGCATGGCAAGAGACGTCACTTCACAGCCGCGCGGAAGCTCAGGCAGCTGAGGGACGACGGGGGCATCTATGAGAATCTGTTCTTTTATTCGTATCGGCTCCGTGTCTTCATCCGCATGAGAAAAACTTTGAACAAATAGGAGATGTTTCTCATCAGAAAAAGCGTGATCAGGATTTCGGAAACCGAATAACAGCAGCGAGCATGAGAAGACGCCGAGCAAAGCCAAGGAATAAAAGGCAGGTTTATAAGAATTTCTTTTTTTGATCAGCAACAGTATTCCTGCTGCCGAAACAGCCAGCAGCAAGCCAAGCATGATTTCCAGCCACAACACTTACATTCACCCCCATACATCCTTTATATCGGCAGGAATGTCTGGTTGTTGACTTTGACAGGCTTTTGATCATCTTGGCTGGAGGGATTTATAATATTGGGCTTTCTCGGCATACTCCCTCACAATCCTTTCCATATCGGTTCTGTCCTCATCCGTCAACTCACGGATCACCTTGGCTGGCCGCCCGAATGCCAGGGTATTGGGAGGGATGACTTTTCCTTGCGGGACAAGGCTTCCTGCTCCTATAAAAGCACCCTCTCCTATTTCAGCTTTATCCAAGATGACGGAACCCATGCCGATCAACGCCTTTTTCCGGACAATGCAGCTATGTAGAATGACCTGATGGCCAATGGTCACCTCATCCTCAATGATGAGCGTATTGTTGGGGCTCTGGTGTAAAATGGAATTATCCTGGATATTCACTTTTTTGCCAATGATAGTGGGGGCAACATCTCCGCGTATGACTGTGCTGAACCAAACGCTGGACTCTTCGCCGATAATGACATCTCCTGTAACTGTTGCATAATCTGCAATAAAAACGGATGGATGGATTTCAGGCATTTTTCCCCCATATGGATAAATCGC
>DATBUB010000118.1:0-6074 GCA_036516555.1 Bacillaceae bacterium | reverse complement strand
CACCTCATACAGGCATTCCAGTCGATTGTAAGCAGGAGTCTCCATCCGCTTCAGGCAGGCGTCATTTCGTTCGGCGGTGTCCAGGCAGGCAATTCCTACAACGTCATTCCTCATGAAGCAAAACTGCAGGGAACGATCCGCGCGCTCACATTCGAGGCTGCCGAACTGATGAAAAATAGAACCGAACAGCTGACCGTCTCTATTTGTGAAAGCTTTGGCGCGAAGGGTCATTATACGTATATTGAAGGCACACCGCCTTTGTACAATCATCCGGAAGCTTGCGAATATGCGAAGAGCGTCATTGAAAAAACCTTCGGTGAAGATGTATTTGAACCAATGGAACCGACGCTTGGGGCGGAGGATTTTTCCTATTACCTGAAAGAAAAAACCGGTGCTTTCATCAATGTCGGCATGAAAAGCGATAAGAGCCAATATCCTCATCACCATCCGAAATTCGATATCGACGAGGACGCCATTCCGGCTGCCATCGAATTGATGATCCAGCTGGCTTTGTCCGAGTAAAGGAGATGGGAATGGAGCACACTCTTCTTTAGGGAGTGTGCTCTTTTTGTTTGAAATAGCGAACAAATCAGACAGATATACTTTTAAATGTTCGTCTTTAGCTTGACTTAACGGCGAAAAGCCTGTTAAAATGGATGTGTTTGATATTAGCGGTTCAACGATGAACCTTCGGAGGTGCTTTCTTATGTCTTCAGTAGTGGTTGTGGGTACACAGTGGGGAGATGAAGGAAAAGGAAAGATTACGGATTTTCTGTCCGAAAACGCAGAAGTGATTGCCCGTTACCAAGGCGGCAACAACGCAGGGCATACAATCCAGTTCAACAATGTTACATATAAATTGCACTTGATTCCATCAGGCATTTTTTATAAAGAAAAAATCAGCGTGATCGGAAACGGCATGGTGGTCGATCCGAAAGCGCTTGTGACAGAGCTTAAATATTTGCATGACCGGGACATTACAACGGACAATCTTCGCATCAGCAACCGTGCGCATGTGATTTTGCCGTACCACTTGAAAATCGATGAAGTGGAAGAGGAGCGCAAAGGCGCCAACAAAATCGGCACAACGAAAAAAGGGATCGGCCCTGCTTATATGGATAAAGCGGCCCGCGTCGGAATCCGCATTGCCGACCTTTTGGACCGTGAAGTGTTTGAAGAGAAGCTTGCCCGCAATCTGGAAGAGAAAAACCGTTTGCTCGAGCGCTTCTACGAAACAGACGGCTTCAAACTGGAAGATATCCTCGATGAGTACTACGAGTACGGCCAGCAAATCAAAAAATATGTATGCGACACATCTGTCGTCCTGAATGATGCGCTGGATGAAGGAAAACGCGTACTGTTCGAAGGGGCGCAAGGCGTCATGCTCGATATCGACCAGGGAACATATCCGTTTGTTACCTCCTCCAACCCGGTTGCGGGCGGTGTGACGATCGGATCCGGTGTCGGCCCAACGAAAATCGATCATGTTGTCGGGGTGTGCAAAGCGTACACTTCCCGTGTGGGAGACGGTCCGTTCCCGACTGAGCTGCATGATGAAATCGGAGATCAAATCCGTGAAGTGGGACGCGAATACGGCACTACAACCGGGCGTCCGCGCCGCGTGGGCTGGTTCGACAGCGTGGTTGTCCGCCATGCGCGCCGTGTGAGCGGGATCACCGACCTGTCCCTGAATTCGATCGACGTCCTGACCGGCATTGAAACGCTGAAGATCTGTACCGCCTACGACTACAACGGCGAACTGATCACCGAATATCCGGCCAATCTGAACATCCTGAAGCAGTGCAAGCCGGTATACGAAGAACTTCCCGGCTGGACCGAGGATATCACAGGCTGCAAATCGCTTGATGAGCTTCCGGCGAACGCCCGCCATTACCTGGAGCGCGTATCCCAGCTGACAGGCATTCCATTGTCCGTCTTCTCCGTCGGACCGGACCGCTCCCAGACAAACGTTGTCAGAAGTGTGTGGAGATAATAGGTATTAAAGCAACAGCCTTGTTCATGGCTGTTGCTTTTTTTTGTTCAAAATTAGGATGAAAGCACCATTTTCCTTTCGGGTGCTGTTATCTTTTCCTTTATTTAGTAAGATGTAAAGGAAATCAGGAAAAAGGGGAATCGGGCATGAGAAAAGTAATGCTGCTTATGCTGGCGGCCGTTTTTGTTTTTGGTGGCTGCGGAAAAGCCGCCGATAAAAAAGAACCGGCTGAAAAAGCAGAAGCAAATGAATTGACTAAAAAGGAAAAGAAAGAAGAAATAAAATGGTGGGAAAACAAGCGAGGAGAATATGAGCTTGCAGACCTGCCGCGCGAGCTTACCGATCTTGAAAAGGAGATGGTGAAGAAGCCGGGTAAATACAGCGGGGATCAATATGATGACGAAGCGGCGCTGAAGATGCTGTCCGAACTGCCAAAAGGGCTATCAGTTGAACAATACCGCGATGCAATCCTGCACCTGGTCGGTGAAGATTACCACCAGGAAGTGAATGAATTTATGCAGTTTGACGCCACTGTTGAGGCAGGGAAAAACAGGCCGGATGAACAGATTGAAGAGCCAGTGGCGCAGGGCGTACACTACGCCATTTTGCTGGATGCAAGCGGAAGCATGAATGCCAAAGCCGGCAGCGGAACAAGGATGGATGAAGCCAAGAGCGCCATCATGGGCTTCATGGATATTTTACCGAAAGAAAGTACCGTCTCCCTCCGTGTATACGGGCACAAAGGAACAGGGAGCGATTCAGACAAGAACCTCTCCTGCGGATCGACGGAAACATTGTACAGCGGCATACATGATATCGGGAAAATGAAATCGGCACTTGCCGGGGTGAAGCCGGCGGGATGGACGCCCATCGGGCATGCGTTATCCGAAACGAGAAAGGATATTCCGGAAGATGCCGGCTCCATGATCGTGTATGTGGTGAGCGACGGGATTGAAACGTGCGGCAGCGACCCAGTGGCCGAAGCGGAAAAGCTTGCCGGCGAGGGAATCAAGCCCATCGTCAACATCATCGGATTCCAGGTGGACAACGAAGCGCAGCAGCTGCTGAAAAAAGTCGCTGAAGCGGGCAACGGGGAATTTACCTATGCGGGCTCCAAACAGGACCTGGATAAGTACTGGAAGGAAGAATATCAGCGGCTGATGGACGCATGGGAACAATGGAAGAATGAATCATTGAAAGACGCCGAAGCGCAAAAGCAGGCCCTGATGGACAAAGCAGAAGAAACCGGCCAATCCATCATGGATAAATCAGAAGAGGAATTCAAACGGGCCCAGGTTCTACAAGAACACCTGAAGGAAAAAGAAATCATTGACCTTAAAATGTCCGGGGATCTCTGGTCTATGCTCCAAAAGCGGCAGTCAGACATTTGGTGGTATGGCATGGGGAATAAAAATGGAAAGTGGTTTGAGGCCCTGGAAAACGGCAATGATGAATGGTTCAGAATCCTGAAAGAAGGCAACAATAAATGGTTCGAATATTATCATAAGAAATAAGTGCCATCCCTGCAGCGAGGCTGCGGGGATTTTTTATGACAGCTTAGGTTGGCGTTTCGATAGTCTACAATTGCCAGAATAGTTCCCTCTGGCCGGTTAACTTGATGGAATGGACAGTAAGGAGCTGCGAATGGACAGTAACATACGCTTTTCGGACAGTAAACGCCTCTGAATGGACAGTAAACCATAAGCCAGGGCGCCCGCACCCTTATAAACGAGGGGAATGCTCCGAGTTTCATACATAAGGATAAGAAATGGGCCAAACAACCATCCTTTCAAGAGGATTACAGTCGCAGAATGAAGGAACTCAGACACTTTCACTGAGTGGCCGGCACGCCTGATAAAAATCTTTAAAAATTCCGAAAACATGGTAACCGCTTACAAGCCAGACGTATGTAGAGACCTTGTAAAGAAGGAAAAAATGGCATGAAGAACATGTAAAGAATATTGTCGAACTTTGTTGCTATTTGTAAAAAGTTTGTGATAATATTAACACTATCATCTCAGAGAACGCCATAAAGCAAACCTGTATAATGGCTTCTTCCCAAGGCACAGTTCCAACCATGGCTCGGTAGCTCAGTCGGTAGAGCAAAGGACTGAAAATCCTTGTGTCGGCGGTTCGATTCCGTCCCGAGCCACTTTACCCACAAAAAGCATTGCGACGACATAGCCTCTCGCAGTGCTTTTTTTCCATGCAAAAAGGCCGCAGCTATCACGCAAACACTCCTTCTTGAGCTATAACTCCCAAATTGTAACACTCCTGTAACATAACAGCTCGTAAACCGCCTGTTTTGTAACATTCTTCGACAACAACAGAGAAAAACACGCTAACCCATGCCGCTGTAAGCGCAACCAATCAAACGACCACCTGCGGCAGCCCCTCTTTTTTACAAAAACTAACGCAAAATGTCAATAGTTATACATTTATATTACATCTTTTTTAATTGTCTCAATTTCAAAGCAATATATGGTAAGGTAAAAAAGTGAGAAAATTGCATGAATCTTTTTACCTACAATGATAAGAAAATACGATACATAGAGAGAGAGTTTATTAGGGGGATTTTAACGTGGATCAGGTGAACAAACGGCCGCTGGGCAAAGGAGTTTGGATGAAAAAGCTTGCTGCCGCAGCCGTGCTGGCAGGTACGTTGGCTTATGCAACGCCTGCTGCAACGAACGCAAATACGAAGCTTCAAACGGTTTATCATGTGTACTTGGACAATACATACGTTGGAACAGCATCCGATAAGCAAGTGACAGAGGAAGCGGTGAAAAACGTCATCGCCAAGTCACAGGGGAATTTCAGCGGATACACACTCCAACTGGGCAATAAGCTTACATACATAACCGAACATGTCTTCCGCGCAAAAGTGAACGACGCGGAAGTCAGCCAAAAAATCGAACAGAAAGCTCAGGTGAAAGCTGTCGCCACCGCGATTGCCGTGGATGGCCGCACGCCTATCTATCTGAAAAACAAAGCGGAAGCCGAAGCGGCACTGAAACAGCTGAAGCTGAAGTTTGTTTCAGAGGAAGAGCTGGCACGCGCTGAGCAGCAGGAAGAGCTGCCTGCACTCAAGGAAGCAGGATCCCGGGTTACGGGTGTCCGCATCCAGGAAGACGTTGCCCTTAAAGAAGAAGCCGTCCAGCCGGATCAGGTCCTGAAGGCGGAAGAAGCAGTGAATATGCTGCTGAAAGGCACGCTTGAAGAAAAGAAATACAAGGTGCAGGAAGGCGATGTCCTTGGGAAAATCGCCGCTGCCCACAGCATGACAAGCGAACAGCTCATGAAGCTGAACGCAGGGCTGAAAGAAGACAGCCTGCTTCAGATCGGACAGGAATTGAACGTTACGGTCACCACACCGCTCGTCCATGTATTGGTGGAGCGCGAAGAATACAAGGAAGAGACCGTTCCTTTTGAAAAAGAAGTAATCGAAGACAGCTCCATGCCAAAAGGCGAAATGAAAGTGAAGCAAGAAGGCAAAGCCGGAAAGAGCGCCTATACCTACAAGGTGACGGAGCAAAACGGCAGCGAGTTGAAGCGCGAAACCGCGAAGGAAGAAGTCCTTGAGCAGCCGGTGAAGCACATCGTCATCAAAGGAACGAAAGTCATCCCTTCACGCGGAACAGGAAGCTTTGCATGGCCTGCTTCCGGCGGATATATCTCCAGCAAGATGGGTCAGCGCTGGGGCAAAACGCACAAGGGAATCGACATCGCCCGCCCAAGCAATTACACAATCAAAGCGGCTGATAACGGCGTCGTCGTATCCGCAGGCTGGGATGGCGGCTATGGCAACAAAATCGTCATCGACCATCAAAATGGATTCCGCACGGTGTATGCACACCTTGCTTCCATCAGCGTCAGTCCCGGACAGACCGTGGAAAGAGGATCCGCCATCGGCGTCATGGGTTCAACCGGCCAGTCGACCGGCATCCACCTGCACTTCGAAGTATACCAAAACGGAAGCCTGAAGAATCCGTTGGATTATCTATAAAAAACATCGCGTCCCATAGGGGACAGGTTTGAAAGAGCCCTGGCACTTTTGGACCTGTCCCCTTTTGGGTTGTTT
>DATBUB010000117.1:0-8960 GCA_036516555.1 Bacillaceae bacterium | reverse complement strand
CTATAGCCAAGAATCTGGAGAACTTCCTCAGCCGCTTTTACCTCTGCAGAAACAGAATCTTCTTTAAGTTCATGATCCGGATTGATATATGGCAAGTTCGCATAATCGGGCATGGCAACCTTATAATCAGGCGCTATTCCTTTCTCATGAATCCAGTTTCCTTTAGGAGTGAGCCATTTGGCCATTGTATATTTAATATTTGATCCATCTGTAAATTCTTCGGATGTTTGCACAGTCCCTTTTCCAAATGACTGCTCGCCAACGAGAGAAATACCAGCTGATTCACTCATCGCAGCTGCCAGGATCTCCGAGGCACTTGCACTGCCATTATCAATCAATACAACCGTCGGCACATCGATTTTCTTTCCGCCTTTTGCGACGAATTCCTCTTTGCTGCCATTTTTATAGGCAACCTGGAAAAGCATTTCCCCTTTAGGGACAAACAAGTTTGAAATGGTGATTGCCTGATCCAGAAGGCCGCCCGGGTTTCTTCTTAAATCCAGCACCAGGGATGTCATCCCTTTGTCTTCCATCTCTTTGATTGCTTTCTCCAAGTCCTTGTCCGTATGCCTTGAGAAGCTTGTAATCTGTATTTTCGCAACTCCGTCATCCAGCATCTCTGCATAAACGGTGTTGATCGGAATCTCATCACGCACAATGGTGACTTTCACAGGTTCCTGCATACCTTGCTTTTGAATCGTCAAGGTCACCTTTGTCCCCTTTTTCCCCCGAATTAGCAAAACAGCTTCATTGGCCTTCATGCCTTGAATACTCTTATCTTCAACAGCGAGAATCTTGTCGTTGGGTTTGAGGCCGGCTTTTTCAGCAGGTGAATCCTTGATTGGGGAAACAACGACAATATTGCCGTCCAATTCTTGGATCTCAGCACCAATTCCTTCAAATGAAGAAGAGATGCTTTCTTGGAATTGGTCATTTTCTTCTTTGGTCATATAGTCTGAATACGGATCTTCAAGTGCTTTAACCATTCCATCGATGGCGCCATTGACCAGCTTTTCCTGATCAAGATCCTGGAAGTATTCCTTTTGAAGCTGATCATAGGCTTTATATAGCTTGTCAAAATCTTTCCTTTCCTGTATCCCCACGTTAACTGCCTTTTCATCGCCAAAAGCGAGGGCAAGTGTTGTGATTCCGGCTGTGGCAAATACTAGAAGAAAGACGAGCATGACGAACTTGAACTTTCTGATCCTGATATATCCGGTAGGTTCCATATTCTGAACCGGTTCCTTGTTTTCTTCTTCTTCCAATCAATTCACCACTTTCAGTTCTGTCAGCTGTAACATGCCGAACAGCTTTCAGTTGCTAATATAAAATAGGATCCTTTATATTCTATCAGTTTTCCTTATTTTACGAAAGTATTATAGAAAGGAGTAACAAAAGCTTCCTGCTCAGGCAAAAAATATCCCCGGCATCGGCTGCCGGGGAATAGATTCTCTATTATAGTTTCTTCACTTTCGAGAAATATTCTTCAAGTGTCCAATTGTTTTCAAATATTGTCTTGGCCGCTTCGGTACCCACATACCTGAAATGCCATGGCTCATACTGATAGCCCGTTATCGACTCCTTCCCTTTGGGATAGCGAAGTATAAATCCAAATTTATGGGCGTTATCCCTCAGCCATTGTCCTTCCGGGGTCTCCCCAAAGCTTTCGGTCAATCCAAATTTAACACTCTCAGATGTAATATCCATTGCCAGCCCGGTTTGATGCTCGCTCTTGCCCGGGGGAGCGACTGCCTGTACAGCCTGCTCTTTGCCCACCTTGCTGATTTCTGCATCGAGAACCGCGACTTGCCGGGAATAGGACCGGTAACCAGATGCGGCCAGCAGCTGGATATTTTCTTTTTTTGCTGCCAAAAACATTTGCTCCAATGCCTGTGCAGCTTCTTTTCTCATGTAGCTTTTTTCAATTTCCTGATTACCAAATGAAAAGGCAACGGACGGCCGTACAAGGTCACCGGGCTCATAAACACTTGGCAAGGCAAACACTTTGTTGACAAGTGCCAGGACATTCTCCGGGTTGCGGATTTCTTTCTCACCGTTGACTTCCTGGATCTCATTGAAATAAGAAGCTTCCAGGGTCAATTCAGCTTCTCCCTGAGTTGTTTCCTGTTCGCCCTCCGCAGCCGGGTTGTTTTCTCCCTCACCGGATGCAGGAACAGATTCTAGGTGTCCGTTCGCTCGTTCCTCATCTGTCTTGTGCGGTTGTTGTGAATTTTTTTGAAAAGGGTTCTGGATATCACAGCCAGCGCAAAGAAGGATGGAAGCAGCTAAGACTATGGTGCTTTTTTTCATGATATTCTCCCTCCTCCTTCGAATAAGAAATAATAAAAATAGATCACACTTCGTCCTTGACGGCTGCATCCAGCGCCACTTCAATCATGTCATTGAATGTGCTCTGCCTTTCTTCAGCGGTGGTCTCTTCACCTGTAAGGATATGATCACTCACAGTCAAGACCGACAGAGCTTTCCTTCCGTACTTGGCTGCAAGCGTGTAGAGGGCGGATGTTTCCATTTCAATGGCAAGAATGCCATACTTCGCCCATTTTTCATGCTCTGCATGGTCATTGTAGAACATGTCCGCCGTAAAAACATTGCCCACCTTAAGGTTCAAGCCTCTTTCCAATCCTGTATCGTAGGCTTTCTTTAGAAGATCAAAAGATGCCGTCGGGGCGTAGTCAACAGATCCAAAAATGATCCTGTTCATTTGAGAGTCGGTCGAAGAACTCATGGCCAGGATGACATCCCTTACCTTCACATCCTTCTGGATGGCACCGCACGTCCCCACTCTGATCAGATTTTGTACATTATAGCTTTGCATCAATTCATTAATGTAAATGGATATGGACGGAACACCCATACCTGTTCCCTGCACTGAAATGCGTTTTCCTTTATATGTACCGGTATAACCGAACATGCTGCGGACCTGATTATAACAAGTGACATTCTCAAGAAACGTTTCCGCAATATATTTAGCGCGGAGCGGATCCCCTGGAAGCAAAACTGTTTCCGCAATGTCGTTTGGCGAAGCTCCAATATGTATACTCATTTAGGTTTCCTCCTTACTTTCATTCATTGTCCATTGTAAATCCTATTTCCTTCCTGTGCAAATGGTTCTTCATCCATTTATCGGTATTTCCTCAAACAGATTCAGATTCAATATATAATTCCCAAACCCTGTCAAAAAGCGTAAGGCTCGGTAAATACTCACCGTTTAATTCCAAATAACTGCTGATTTCATGATAATCCGCCGAATGTTTTGGAAATCCGTGATCTTCATATACATGATTGGCAAAAAGCGTGATTTCATCTTTTCCGACGGGTTGGCGGTGTCTCAATAAATAATGATAAAATGATTTATTCATATTCGGATTCTCCCCCGCTATTTTCTTACCATATATCCATTTTCCCAGTTTGGGCAAACTATTGCATTCTCAGCAGAAAAAGCCGATGCCTCCCTGACAGGCAGGGAGGCATCTTGCTTATTTTGGAAAACACCAGCAAGCCCCAATGATGATCAACAGGATAAACAGCACAACAATCAGTGCAAAGTTGTTGCGCACTCCTCCCACTCCATAGCCATAGCCATGGTGGCAGGGGTCATAGCAGCCATAACCTCCGTGATACATGTATGTCACTCCCCATTTTTAATGGTCTGTTCGCTCATATCCTATGTATATGGATGTTGGCCTGCATGTGCATTCGCCCAGTAAACTGCAAAAAACACCCGCCCAAGTATAGGCGGGTACTATTTTATTTCAAGGTGATCTCCATGATCTCTGTTTCTCCGGCTTTCACCGGTCCGACAGGCTGCTTAGAAATCGTTTCCACAACATCACCATTGGTGATGATGATCGGTGTTATGGTGCTGTTTGCCTTGCTGCTTACAAGATCCATATCAAAGGTAACCAGCTTGTCCCCTACATTTACGGAATCGCCCTCCTGGACATGGGCTGTAAATCCTTCCCCTTTCATTCCTACCGTTTCCAGGCCAATATGGATGAGGATTTCAGCACCTCCTGATGTCTTCAGGCCAATGGCATGTTTTGTCGGAAAAACCTGAATAATGTCCCCTTTTACAGGTGCAACAACCAAGCCTTCATTTGGTTTGACAGCCATCCCGTCTCCCATCATTTTTTCAGCAAACACAGGGTCGGGCACTTCATCCAAATTGGCCAGCAGCCCTGTCAAAGGGGAATAAACCTTTTCTGTTTTTGGTGCATTCTCTTTTTTTCCAAATAATTTTTTGAACATATGTTTTCGCCTCTCTTTTGTAAATTATCTTGTATGTTTCTAACAAACAAACCTGCATGCTGCTTGCTTATATGCTCATCAAACGGATTAACGATCAATCAGAGCCAGCGGCGCGTGAACGTTGCTTTTTCTTGTGGTCCTTTGCTTTCCAATGACGAAGCCCTTTTATTCATCAGCCGGTACAAGCATTTTCAATGAAATGATGTCTTCTTTCAGGTTGAATTCTTGGGCTCTGACATGAATCCCGTTGTTTAATTCCATCTTTTGAAGTGCTACATATACCTGCTTGTCATTGGGCTGGATGATCACCCATTCAGGAAGTTTGTATGAATCCTTAATGAATTTCAGGATATAAGCTACCGGCAGCTTGACATCACCCAGGGATACTGTCTTTTGTCTGAGAATCAGATCCCCATTCTCCAAAGCTTCAGGTTCAAATGTCATCTTCAGCTGAAGCATTTGTGAGAAGAACTTCACTTCTCCGTACAATTCCACTTCGTCATTCAAAAGAACTTCATAATTGATCGGACCGTTAAGTCCCTCTTTTTCAATATAATGATTGATCAGCTTGGTCAAATCTTTTTTGCCGCTTTGAATCAAAAACTCAGCGTACGGCTGTTCATCAGCCGTTTGTTCGGGGACCGGTTCCTGTTCCCCTGAAAGAAATAAGAGCAGGCCCAAGCTGGCCAGGATCGCCAGATTGGCTGCCAAAAGGACTATAAACGCAATCTTCCATTTGTTTTTTTTGTTCATTTCATTTCTTCCCTTTTCACCCTTCATTATTCACTCTCCCAGACATTCACCTCATCATCGGAAGTGATCTGTTGAAATATCCGTTCTGCCATCAGCTTGTAGCCCCGGTCATTCGGATGAAAATAATCCGAATACAGTATGCTTTCCCCATGTTGTTCAAATATATCAGCCACCGGAACAAAAGTGGACTTCGGGTATCTGGACATCACCTCGATAGCGGCGTCATTCCAGCCCGAGACAATTTCATCCACCTCCCTGATATCCGAAAACCATTTCATAAACGGATTATAAATTCCTACGAGGACAATTTGAGCACTTTCGTTATATCCGCGGATTGTGCCGAAAATGTCATCCAACCTGGTTTTATAGCCTTTCTCTGCCGCCTTAAACGTATCTACCTGCAATGAGGAAAAATGGTCTCTGAAAATTTGCATAATGTCATTACCGCCTATGGTGATGATGACCATATCAGCTTCTTCGATCGCCGCTCTGACTTCAGGTTTCTTTAATCGGTCAATCAATTGGCCGGTTTTATTTCCCTTTACCCCGAAATTATGAAACTCGGCCTCTTTTATACTTTTTAATTGTTCCAGATCCTTTTTTAAGGATGGAATATAGCCGCCCAGGTTAGTGCTGTCTCCCACTCCTTCTGTGAGGGAATCCCCTATGGACACCACCTTTATCTTTCTCGGGACAAAATCCGCCGGTGGCCCCTGTTTTTTATCCAGCGCCACGCTCCTATGTACATGACGTGACTGATTCATAGAACATCCGGATAATACCAAGGCCATGGACACAGAGAGGAAAATAAAGGCTCTTAATGATTTTAACATATTATGGTCACTCTCTTTATTATAGTTATTGCTTGGGTGCGCCTCCAAAACCTTTGAGACAGAAAAAGCGATCTGCCGGATCGCCTTTTGCTGATTTATTCAGCCCAATACATGAACCCAATGGCACCAGGGCCGGTATGCGTACTGATAACGGGAGTTGTATCATCCACCTCAACAGAGACAGGATGGGCGGCACCCTGTATTTCATTTTTTAATTTTAATGCAAAATCAAGTCCATCGGCATGTACTATAGATACACTTTTCAGTGTTTTGCCTTTGATATCTTCGATGAATTGTTTGGCCAAGTATTTTACGCCCTGAGAATGGCTTCTAACTTTCGCAACCGGCGAGTACTCTCCGGCTTCCAGCATGGCAATGGGCTTGATATTCAATAACGAACCGATCATGGCTTTCCCTTTGCCGATCCTGCCGCCTTTCACAAGGTTCTCAAGCGTATCCACCACAACAAAAAGTCTGGATTTTTCCTTTATGTCAGTGATTTCTGCCACAATTTGAGCCGTTTCCTGCTCCTCTTTGGCCATCAAGGCTGCCTTTCTAACCTGGTACGCAAGCGCTTTGGAAATAAAGAGGGAATCGATGACGGTAACATTCGCATTTGCCATCGCTGCCGCAGTGCGAGCCGCCTCTACGGTTCCGCTCATCCTTCCTGTCATATGTATGGATATAATATCGCTTCCGTCCTCTGCTAATCTATTATACAGCTCCACAAACTCCCCTACCGCTGGCTGCGAACTTTTAGGAAGCTCTACTGATGCTTTCATCTTTTCCAAAAAAGCCTTTGGGGAGATATCAACACGGTCCAAATAGGTCTCACCGTCAATCGTAATGGATAATGGAATGATATGAATTTGTAAGTCGCGTGCTTCTTCTTTTGAAATATCACATGTTGAATCGGTTACAATTTTAATTTTTCCCATGTCTTCACGTCCTCCGGCATTCTGTTTCTTATACAAGATTATCAGGAAACAGTGAAAAATGATACTGATTATGCTGAACCTTTGCTATTTTAACCTCCAGCACGTATCATGAAGAAAAGAAATGGAGGCAAAAGGATGGAAACCACCTTTTATTCAGACGGAAACGGGTATGACTGGAAAGAAGAGCTTGCCAATGCCATTACTCACGGCCTCGGATTTCTATTAAGTATTCCAGCGTTGGTCATTCTCATCATTTCCGCTGCCAAAAATGGCGGCCCATTGCATATTGTGAGCTTTGCCATTTTCGGGGTATCAATGGTTCTTCTCTTTCTATGTTCCATGATGCTCCATAGCTTCAAGCCTTCCAAGGCAAAGAATGTGTTTGCCATATTGGACCATTCCGCCATCTATTTGTTGATCGCGGGAACATACACACCGCTTGCGCTTGTTTCATTAAAGGGGCCACTAGGTTGGACACTGTTTGGAATCGTGTGGGGGATGGCCTTAGCAGGGATTGCCTTTAAATGTTTCCTGATCCACCGGTTCAGGATTCTGTCCACCGTGCTCTATCTGGTCATGGGGTGGCTGGCCATCATTGCAATCAAGCCACTGTACATCCACTTGAGCGGATCCGGATTCGCTCTGCTCCTCGCCGGAGGGATCCTTTATTCAGTCGGAGCGATATTTTATCTCTGGAGAAGCCTTCCTTACTCACATGCCATTTGGCATCTGTTTGTCCTTGCGGGAAGCTCATGTATGTATTTCTGTGTTTTGTTTTATGCTTAAGTAAATGAAAATGGGCTGTCCAATAGTCCCCAAAATATTGCAGGAAGAGAAAAAACGGTACGTATTCTCCTCCTGCTATTTTTTTCTGTATATCCTGCGGCAGTCCTCGTAAATGGCCGCCGGTTTCAGGTAGTTATGGGCCAATCCAGGATGCCAAATGCCGCGTGGAACTTCTTAAGTTCCGGGAAATGGATTTAGGTGCCTGAATCTTGTCCTTCAGTTTTTCGTTGCAGCCGTTGACCGGTATACGATGGCGGTTTCCTCGATCTCTACGAAAACTTCGATCACTCTTTAGTGACAATCTTCTTATGTACAAAAAAATCACTCTTTTTTAGAAGTGGTGTCTCGTACCTTTCAATCTGCAAAGGCAGCGATTTTTCCTGTTCCCTTTGATGGGTCGGACTCCGAGTTTCAGCGCGCTTTTTTGTGGTTGCCTGCAGTGCAGGTGCAAGACTCCTTGAAAATGCTTTGCATTTCCTTCGTGAGATGCATATTCGAGGAAGCTTATTCAATGTCCTGCGGGAATGACATGAGCCTTAAGACACCGCAAGACGCGGTGTTGCTGTGGAAGCTTAAGCCATGCCCGAGGAAAGCAACAGAAGAAAAGCATTGCTGGATTATTTGTTCCGTAAACTTTTTATATCTCCATACAAAAAAAGACGGCTATCACAGAAAGTCAGTTTTCACTGGATTTCTGGACAGCCCTTTATTTATGCTCTCTCATAGAGTAAAAAACGGTAATCGTATGGATTCTTTTCATTTTTAATGCCCGGCTTGCTTGACGCAAGCCTCCACCGATCCCACTGTACATCGGGGAAGTATGTATCTCCCTCAAAAACCGAATCAATTTTCGTTACATATAATCGGTCGGCTTCTTCCATAAAAAGACGGAAAATTTCCGCTCCTCCAGTAATAAACAATTCTTGGTCTTCTTTGGAAGCCCACTCCAGCAAATCTTCTTTTGTATGGAACACAAGGCAGCCTCCAGCCTTGTACTCTGGATCCCTTGTCAGGATGATATTTGTTCTGCCCGGAAGAGGACGGCCAATGGACTCATACGTTTTCCGGCCCATCACGATGGCATGTCCCATTGTTGTATCCTTAAAGTATTTCAAATCTGCCGGAAGCCTCCAAGGCAGATTGTTATTATTTCCAATCAATCCATTGGCATCTTCAGCCCACAAAAACGAAATCATACACTCACCGCCCCTTTTATATGTGGATGGGGGTCGTAATCAACCAGTGTAAAGTCATCGAATGAGAATGAAAATAAATCTTTCACATCCGGATTGAACAACATTTTTGGCAGAGCCTTCGGCGAACGTGTAAGCTGCAATTCCACCTGTTCC
Organism: Bacillaceae bacterium; assembly: GCA_036516555.1. Taxonomy (GTDB): domain Bacteria; phylum Bacillota; class Bacilli; order Bacillales; family Bacillaceae_C; genus DATBUB01. Next base: position 32 of record DATBUB010000117.1, on the reverse strand, counting down.
AAATGATTTGTATAAATATGCGCATCCCCAAG
>DATBUB010000116.1:0-2346 GCA_036516555.1 Bacillaceae bacterium | reverse complement strand
GGGTGATGTGCCCCGCCTATGATCTGTCTGCTATTCGCTGAAGCTCTTCAGATGAATAAATCCGCACACCCTTATCATTGCCTTGCGCAATCCTATACATGGACCGGGCCACATCCGCCCCTTCAATGGCCTTGAATTTTTTTAGCGGCCCCCAAAAGACAAATGGCAGCCCTCGGGCAGCGGCACCCGCCACACTTTCGGCCAGCCTGAACTCCTTTCTGTTTCCGAGCAGCAGGGACGGACGCAGTATGGCGATGGATTCATACGGCAGCCGCTTCACTTTACGTTCCAGCTCTCCCTTCATCCTCGGATACCAAAAAGCTGAGTCCGGGCTTGCGTTCATCGAACTGATGATGAGAAATTGCCGGGCACCACACTCAAGAGCCCAACGTGCAATGGCCAGCGCATACTCCACATCCACCTTATACATGGCTTCTTTTTTCTTTGCCTTTTTGATGGTCGTGCCAATACAGCAATAAACATCCTCCGCCACCATTCCCCAAGGCCATGTCTCTTCCCGTTCGAAATCAATCTGTTTTTCTGACAGCTTCGGATGTTCCACTCCAATCGGCCTTCTGGTCAAGGCAACAATCCGGTCATATTCCTCCGTCTCCAGGAGGATTTTTATCAATTCACTTCCTACCAAGCCGGTTGCCCCGACAATAAGAGCTGTCTTTTTCACAAAGGCACCTCCTTTTCTGAGAATAAAAACAGGGCACCATCGTACAGTGCCCCCCTTCTCTCTATCTCTCACATGCAAAATTATCTTTATCACGATCCATCTTTGCCTGGTAAGCAGGATGCGTGGATGGAACGCCATTTGGATACACCTTTCGCAGTTCCGTACAGTTTTGAAAATACTCCGCTTCCGATTCTGCCGGCTGGTCCGGAGCTTTTGGCTCCGGTGCAGGAGCGGAAGATGAGTTGCCCGACCCGCCGGACGATGGAGGAACGCTTCCATTAAATCCCGAATCCGTGGCATAATCCTCTACAGACCAGATGCCTATTTTCTTTGCCTTTGCCCTCTCTTGAGCCTCTTCATATGGAGTCAGGTGCCTTGTATTTGGCGGATATACATACGCCACACGTGCCAAGCCCTCTTCCAGCAAGGTTTGCTGTACGCTTTTCCCATCTGCATAAACGTAAGCCAGCAAACGGCCATATTTGTCGATCCGCTGCCCGATATCAAACTCGATGGTCAGTTTTCCGCTGTTCACGAGCTCTTTATTCCTTGCTTTTGCTTCTTCCCCAAACGGCTGTTTTCCAAGCCGCGGATGGTTCGTTTCCGGTGTATCGATCAACAGGTAGCGGACGTTTTGTTCCTTGCCTTCATACAAAATTTTTATAGTATCCCCATCTATGGTTTGGACAAGAGTCACAGGAATTTGATTCGTATTATCAGAAACTTCTGATGCAGCGCCACTTTGTTCAGACGGAGCAGCTGCCTGGCCTGAAGTTTCTGCATCCTCCGCTTCCTGATTTTCTTCTCCCGCCTGTGTCTTTTGTTCCGTCTCTTTTTCTTTTACAACCGTTTCGGATTTCACTTCAGGCTTTTTGCTGGTGGCCGTTTCCGTTGAATCACATGCTGCGAGTGTTCCGGCGAGTCCCAAAACAAGAACGCACGATAGAACCGCTGAACGCTTTCCTCTTTTTACAGCTGCGATTGCCAAAGCTGTTACCAACCATACGATTAAAAACATTTCCAAGCTGAATCCCCCTGATGTTAGATTTGAAAAAGAAAATATTAATTCAACTTCTAATATATTACAATAACAAGTATATAGAAGCAACGAGCTGAAAGTAACAAAAACATGTATAAAGTAACAGCTTGTGGCTTTAACACAGATATATGCCATAAAATATTATAAAGGGGGCAGTATATTTGTCTTTGATAAAAATACTGAACAATATAAAAAATGAACAATCTGCACCATTGACCATTCATCAACAAATTTTTCAGGTTCTGCTATCATTTACAGCAGGGGCTGTTCTTGGGTTTATAGCAAAATATAGTGATTCTGTCCCTTCCAATGGATTGGCCGGAATTACTTGGGGTGCCATTAGCGATATTACGACCAGATTAGGTATATGGATAATGTTGGCTGCAATTATTGCTATCTACAGCAGAAATCCAATAATTGGAGCAGTAAAGGTATTTTTCTTCTTAAGTGGAATGTTACTGGCTTATTACATCTACTCTATGTGGTTGTTTGGGTTTTTTCCTACCTACTATTTTGCTCGGTGGGGTTTGATGGCCTTAGGCTCGCCCCTTGCAGCTTATTTTGTATGGTTCAGCAGAGGAAATGGATGGTTTTCAGCATTTTGTGCCGCCTTGCCCATTGGATT
>DATBUB010000115.1:0-7029 GCA_036516555.1 Bacillaceae bacterium | reverse complement strand
GTTTTTTTATATAGAGGCATGCTAATGAATGTGAGCAGCAAGATTCATTCAAAAATTGAACAAATAATGTTTTACTTTGGCGGATAATGTTGATATGATAGAATCATTCAAAAATTGAACGAATCTATACCCGTTAGGAGAATCCGTATGATTAAGTTCCGTCTATTGGAAATCATTTCAAAAAACCCGAAGCTGAGCCAAAAGAAACTTGCTGAATTGGCGTCCGTATCAATTGGCAAGGTAAATTACCTGATCAATGAATTAGTGGAAGGACAATATCTAGAAGTTGAGAAATCGGGGAGAAGTTTTCATTACATAGTCACCGAGAAAGCACGAGACTTTCTGCTGAAAGAACTCGATGAATTTCAGGAAACCAAACTCAATCTTCACGATAATGAGGAAAAAGAAGTAAAACAGGCTGTCATTTTGGCGGCAGGGAACAAAACGGATTTTGACAAGCCGGTTTGTCTGGTGGAGATAGCAGAAGGGGTCACTCTCCTGGATAGAAACCTTCGTATCTTGAAAAACAACGGAATTGAAAAGGTCGTCATCGTGACGGGCTATAAGAAAGAAGCTTTTCAGAGTGTGCATCTTCCCAACAATGTCATACTTGTCCAAAACGACAGATACAAGTGGACCGGTACAATGGCATCGCTCGCAGAAGTGAAGAATGAAATCAACGATGATTTTCTGCTGATAGAGGATGATATTTTAATAGAAGAAGTGGCTATTCAAAAATTGATTGCTCATGAAGAACGCGATTGTATTTTAATCATGAACGAAAGTGATTCCAGGGACCAGGCATTCATTGAAATCCGAAACGGATACCTGTATAAAATATCGAAGGATCTTAGCCAGCTGAACCGAATCGACGGCGAGATGATTGGCGTAACAAAAATCTCCATGCCAGTTTTTGGGGAAATGCTGGATTTGTACAAGGACAACAGAAATCCATATATGAACTATGAATACATGCTTTTGGACGTTTCCAGAAAGATTGATATTGGATATTTGAAAATGAATGATCTTGTATGGGGTGAAATCGATAATTTGGATCATTATGACCAGGTGAAGAGAAGAATTTACCCTCTATTAAAGAGAAAAGAAGAAAATCTGAAAAAGACGGAAGTCCGCAAGCTGGTCGCATCTGCGCTGAATGTCCCGGTGGACGCTGTACAAAACATCATATCATTCGGCGGAATGACAAACATCAACTACCGGGTAACGGTGAATGGTGAAAACTTCGTTGCCAGGATTCCGGGCAATGGAACAAAGGAATTCATCAACCGCATTCAGGAAAAAGAAAACCTTGAACTGGGATCTCGCCTTGGCATCAACCCGGAACAGCTTTACTTTAACCTTGAAACCGGCATGAAAATAACAAGGATGATTCCAGGCGCTGAAACGTTGACACCACGTACGACGAAAAAAGAAGAAATCATGGTGATGGTCACGGAGGTCCTCAGAAAGCTTCACCATTCGGGGGAAGTCATGAACAACACGTTTGATCCATTTGAGCTCATGGAAAAATATGAAGCACTCGCCTTTGGGGAAAACATCGAACTATATGATGGATACTGGGACGTAAAAGAAGATGTCATGGCATTGAAGAATTATTATCATTCCCTGGAAGTGAATATAGCTCCGTGCCATATTGACTGCCTGCATGAAAACTTCATCAAGAGCGGGGATAACAAGCTGTATCTCATTGACTGGGAATATGCAGGGATGTGTGATCCTATGTGGGATATTGCCGCCCACATGATGGAATCGGAGTTTTCTCCTTCTGAAGAAGAGCTGTTCCTCATTCATTATTTCCAAGGTGAAGCAAGCGTTGAAGACAGAAAAAAAATTCTCCTCCATAAAATTTTCCAGGATTTTCTCTGGAGTATCTGGACTTCCTTCAAAGAAGCCAAGGGAGATGACTTTGGTACGTATGGAATCGACCGTTTCAACCGCGGAAAGGAAAATATCAAGTTGTTTAAACGGACTTATTTGGGGGTAGCCGCACAATGAACAGAAAATTATTGACGGGTGGTTCTTTTGGCTTGATTTCCGGGCTGACATGGGCCATCGACACCGTACTGATCGGTATCGTATTGTCTATGACCACCTTTATGGAGTTTCAGGAAATCCTTCTTGTGGCGCCCTTGGTGAGCACCTTTTTGCATGATACATTTTCAGCCATTTGGATGATGATCCTGCTGGGGGTGAAAGGCGAGCTTCGGGAAGCTTTCAGCAAACTCAAATCAAAATCGGGAAGGATCGTCATGCTGGCGGGTACACTCGGAGGACCGGTCGGAATGACGTTCTATGTTCTCTCGCTCCAAAATATCGGAGCTTCCTATACGGCTGTCATCTCAACCGTCTATCCGGCCGTCGGTGCCTTTTTCGCCTTCTTTATCATGAAGGACCGCCTAGGGCTGAAGAATTGGATGGGCTTGCTGATGAGCATCACGTTCATCATTCTGTTAAGCTATTCTGGAGAACTCGTTGTTGGAACGAATATCTCTCTTGGGCTTATCTTTATCATCGTCTGTGTTTGCGGATGGGGAATGGAATGTGTGGTAAGCGCCTATGCCATGAAAGATGAGGGAATCAAACCGGAACACGCGCTGCTTGTCCGCCAATTGACGTCATCTGTCATTTTTGGTGCGTTGGTCATTCCTTTTTTCATTGGACACTCTTATACTGTACACGTGGCATCATCTCCAGAGACTTTATTGGCCCTGGCAGGAGTTGCGATGGCGGGAACCCTGTCGTACATTTTCTACTATAAGGCAATCAACTTGATCGGGCCGATCAGAGCCATGGCAATGAACATTTCTTATGCAGCATGGGCCGTCATTATCCAGGCCATTCTGCTGGGATCTGACTTTACCATCAAGGAGTTCATTTTTGCCCTATTCATCATCACAGGATCCGTCATTACTGTCATGGAACACAAGAAAAAATCCAACAATCTAACCGTGAAAGGACATGCTGCATCATGAGAGCAATTATATTAGCTGCCGGTATGGGGACTCGCCTTCGTCCCCTGACGGAAGACAGGCCCAAAGGTCTTGTCAAAGTGAATGGCACACCGATGGTTGAAAGACAGATTGAATATTTGAACGAAAAGGGAATTCATGACATCACTCTGGTGACCGGCTATTTGCATGAGCATTACGAGTATATGAGAGGTAAATACGGTGTTGAAATTGTACACAACGACAAGTACGACGTTTATAACAACATTTACACCATGTACCTTGTCAGGCACTTGCTTCCTGGAGCATATGTGGTCGAGAGTGATTTCTACTGGAACAACAACATCATCGACCCTGATCCGGAGTGCTCCACGTGCTTTTGCAATCTGAGAGAAGAATTCACCCATGAATGGGTCATCAAGAAAGACGAAAACGACCGGATCACTGACTTCAGCATTGAAGACGGCCATGACGACTACATTCTTTCAGGCATATCCTATTGGACGGAGAAAGACGGTCGTTTTATCGTTGAAAAGCTGGAGGAGGAAATCAAGAACGGCAACTTTACCGATCTGTACTGGGACCAAATGGTATGGCGCCACCTTGGCGATATGTATGTCAAACTGAGAAGGCTGTCCAGCACGGACACATTTGAGATTGACAGTGTGGATGATCTCCAAAAAGCAGAGCGAAAGCTTCAGCTTATAAAGTGAAAAAAAAGAGGAGTGCAGTCACTATTTCTGCGCTCCTTTATTAGAAATGTCCAAATCAGGAGGTGAGAAAACTGAATATTGAGAAAACTAAACTGACAGTAAGGAGGCAAATTCAAATTAACAGAGGGTCTTCACCTCGATGGATAAAGGCAGCCTTCATTTTGCCTTCTCTTGTTCCACTGGCCGTCTTTTGGATCTTCCCAATGCTTTATTCCTTATACATAAGCTTTACCGATTGGGATTTCATGTCGCCTGATTACCGGAATGTTGGGTTGGATAATTATCAGCACATCCTTGAGACAAGTGTTTTTTATCAGGCACTCCGGAATACACTGTTCTTTGCAGCCGGAACCGTCATACCAACCATTGTACTTGGTCTGCTGCTCGCATTGCTTGTCCATCAGAAGGTGAAAGGCGCGGGCTTTTACCGGACCATTCTCTTTTCTCCGTGGGTGACTCCGATGATGGCGGTCTCCATTGTATGGTCATGGATTTTTGAACCAAGGATCGGGTTGGCCAACTGGCTCTTAAAACTCTTGCATCTGCCTCCGCTTGAATGGACCGCAAGCACGACATGGGCGCTCCCGGCAATCATGATTGTCACCGTATGGAAAGGCGCCGGGTGGGCCATGGTTTTTTACCTGAACGCACTTCAAAAGGTGTCAAAAGAACTGTATGAAGCAGCCTCCATGGATGGCGCTTCAAAATGGAAGCGTTTCATCAGCATCACAATGCCGCTCATATCACCAACGACTTTTTTTCTCTTGATCATGATTGCGGTGGATTCGTTGCAAGCCTACGACCAAATTCAAATATTGACCCAAGGGGGCCCTTCAAACAGTACAACCACACTGCTTTATATGTATTACCAGTACGCATTTGAACAGTTCAATGTAGGGGAGGCGACAGCGGTTGCCACTATCCTGGTGATTATCACTGTCCTGCTGTCTTTAGTCCAATTTCTGTTTGCGAAAAATTGGGTTCATTATCAATGAAGGGGGAGAGAAAATGCCCATAAAAAGGCTGTTTCTTCATGCCGCTTTGGCTGCCCTGAGTGTGGCCATGTTTTTTCCTTTCCTATGGATGGCGATTAGTGCCATTAAAACGAAAGAGGAAGTCTTCCGTTTTCCGCCGACATTATGGCCAGAAAATGCACAGTGGCACAACTTTCTGGAGGCCTGGAATGCTGCTCCATTTTCGATTTATATCTTCAACAGCATTTACACAGCTGTTGCGATCGTGTTTTTGCAGGTTTTTTGCGGAGCCCTTCTTGCCTATGCGTTTACCCAGTTTCAATGGAGAGGACAGAACCTTCTTTTCGGAGTGGTGATGGCGACCTATATGCTGCCGGGGGCTGCCACTTATGTACCCAGCTATGTCATACTCTCTAAATTAAATTTGATTGACAGTCATGGAGGTTTGATTCTTTCCAATATGGTGAGTGTCTTTGGAATCTTCCTGCTCCGCCAGGCATTTCTTCAAGTTCCAAAGGAAATGATCGATGCAGCAAGGGTGGACGGAGCGGGGGAATGGAAAATTCTATGGAGAATATTGTTTCCGCTTACAAAGCCGACCTTTATCATTTTCGCGCTGATCAGCTTTGTCCAAAACTATAATAATTATTTATGGCCATCGCTGATCATCAAAAGTGAAAAATTGTATTTAATCACAATCGGGCTGAGGCAGTTTTTCATACAGGACGGGGCTTATGGCATTCAGTGGCCTCTCGTAATGGCGGCAAGCACCTTTACTGTTCTTCCTCTCCTGATCCTCTTCTTTCTGGCACAGCGCTTCTTTGTCAGAGGAATCACAGATGGCGGTTTAAAAGGATAATAAAAATTTTGGAGGTTATTATGAAGAAGAATAAATGGTTGGTGTGTTTGTTTGTATGTTTCATCGCAATAGGGAGTTTGCTGTCTGGCTGCAGCAATAAGGAAGCTGGTTCCAAAAAGAAAGACGGCCCTATTGAAATTGAGTTTTGGTACGGGCTTGGCGGAAATCTTGGAGATTTGACGAAGGCTAAAATCAAGAAATTCAATGAGTCACAGGACGAAGTGAAAGTGATTGGTGTGGCCCAGGGGGATTATACGGAGACATACCAGAAGCTGCAGGCAGCGATTGCTTCAAAGAAAACACCCGCAGCCGTCCTTCTGGAGCCCGAGATGATGATGACTTTGGCAGGAAAGAAGGCTTTGGCTCCGCTGGACGGGTTCATTCAGAAAGATGATAAATTTAATGAGCAAGATTTTATCGGCAGTTTTTATAAACAAGGACAAGCGGACGGAAAACAATATGGAATACCTGCATACGGGACCACTCAAGTGCTGTATTACCGCAAAGATATCTTCGAGCGTGAGGGCATCTCTCCGGATGTATTGTCATCCTGGGAGATGCTTGGGGAAGCTGCAGCGAAACTGACGAAGAAAGAAGGTTCCAAAACTGTTTTTTATGGCTGGGAGCCAATGTATGGTCCTGAAAACTTGATTGATGCTGCTTTGAGCAAGGGCGGAAAAATTTTAAGCGAGGACAGAAAAGAGGTATTGATCGATTCCCCGGAATGGATTGAGGCATGGGAATTCTTCCGAAAGGCCATCCATGAGAAAAAAACGATGCGGATCCACCATGGTGGACAAGGTTGGGAATACTGGTACAAAACCATTGATGATGTCATGCAGGACCGGGCGGCAGGATATATTGGCTCCAGCGGGGACCAAGGCGATTTGGACTTTTCTAAAATCGCAGCCCATATACAGCCCGGATGGGATGGTGCGAAGCCAAGGCCGGTTGCGTCCGCAAGGGTCATCAGCGTTCCAGCTGGAGTATCCAAGGAAGAGCAGGAAGCCGCCTTTAAATGGCTGAAATTCTTCTCCAGTACGGATGAAACCGCAGACTGGTCCATCCAATCGGGATATATAAGCGTGCGGACATCAGCCAAGGAGTCGGCTGCATTTAAAGAACATGCAGATAAAAACCCCCATGTGCTCGTTCCGCTTGAGCAGGCAGAAGTGGCTGTGCCCCCATTCTTTGATCCGACCAACGGCAAAATACTGGATGTGCTGAAAAAAGCGGCAGACCAGCTTGAAATCGAAGGCATTCCAGCTGAAAAGGTTTTAAAAGCTGCCAAAAAGGAAGCACAGCAGCTTCTTGAACAAACAAAAAAATGATGATAGTGTATGGGGAAAACAGCTTTTTCATGAAAAGCTGTTTTTCTTATGCCAAAGAACAGGAACCATTTGCTATTGCCAATTAACGCTAAAATGGATATAGTAATAGTTGATAGTTTGCAAGTATGTAAAAAAGGTATATATTATTTGAAACTAAAATGAAGAAATATCGTCTAATATGTA
>DATBUB010000114.1:0-2824 GCA_036516555.1 Bacillaceae bacterium | reverse complement strand
GGAAAACGCGCTGGTCGATTATCCAGGCACCATTTTATTCGTCTCCCATGACCGCTACTTCATCAACCGGATCGCCACAAAGGTTGTGGAGCTGTCTCCGGAAGGCACCGCTGAATTCCTGGGGGATTATGATTACTACACTGAGAAAACGGAAGAAATGCAGGAGCTGGCAAGACTCGAGGCAGCCGGAAGCGCGGTTAAGGCAGAAGCTTCCACTCCAAGCAACAAGCAATCCTATCAACAGGACAAGGAAGCAAAAAAGCTGGAGCGGCAGCGGCAGCGCCGAATTGAAGAGATTGAAAACCGGATGGAAGTGCTTGAAGAAGAAATCCGGGCAAGAGAGGAATTGCTGTGCAGCCCTGGAGTGTTTGAAGATCATGAACAGGTCATGGAGCTCAACCAGGGAATTGAGGAACGCCAGTCTGAAATCGTTTTGCTGATGGAAGAATGGGAACAGCTGATGGAATGAAAAAAGCCGGTCTCCTGCCGAAATGGTGCGGGTTGGAGCCGGCTTTTTTTTTATCTACTTCTTAAGGCGAGCAGGTTAGTTCCTTGTAGCTTCTAAGCCGAGTTGCTTTCCAAAGTCTGTGTCAAGCAGGGAGCCTGGTCAACTGCCCAGGTCCATTCCCGGATGCGCATTCATGTCTATGCTGCTCCTTTTTCCTTGTTCATATAAGACACTCCCTACAGCCGCAATCATCGCTGCGTTATCGGTACAAAGATGGATCGGCGGAATAACCAGCTGGATATCCGGAAGCTCTTGGAAGGAGTCCTCAAGCGAAGCCCTAAGCCCTTTGTTGGCTGCAACGCCCCCGGCCAAAAGGACCTGTTTTACGTTGAACTCCTTGGCAGCCCGAACCGTTTTCTCCGTCAGGACATCAACGACGCTCTGCTGGAAACTGGCGGCCATGTTTTCCGGAAGGATGGTTTCTCCTCTCTGCTCGGCATTATGGAGAGTGTTGATGACGGCTGATTTCAAACCGCTGAAGCTGAAATCATATGATCCTTCCTCCAGCCACGCACGCGGAAGGTCGACATTCGGCTCCCCTTCATGCGCCAGCCGGTCAATATGCGGCCCTCCAGGGTAGGGAAGCTTCAGGGTACGGGCAACTTTATCGTAGGCTTCTCCTGCTGCATCGTCCCTCGTTTCTCCTATCACCTGGAAGGAACCATGGCTTTCCATATAAACAAGCTCTGTATGCCCGCCAGAAACAACAAGCGAAAGAAGCGGAAACTTCATTTCGGTCAGCAGGCGGTTGGCGTAGATGTGCCCTGCAATATGATGGACACCCACCAGGGGGATGCCATGGGCAAAAGCCAGTGCCTTCGCCGCATTCACTCCGACCAGCAATGCCCCGACCAGCCCGGGACCTTCCGTCACGGCAATGGCATCCAGCTCCTTGATCGAAACACCCGCTTGTTTCAATGCTTCTTCTATGACGATGGTGATCTGTTCCACATGGTGCCTGGAGGCAAGCTCGGGAACTACCCCTCCAAATCGCTTATGGCTTTCAATTTGGGAAGCCACTGCATTAGAGAGGATCTCTGTCCCATTCTTTATTACGGCAGCTGCCGTTTCATCACAGCTGGTTTCAATGCCCAGCACCAATAATTCTTTTTCATTCATAACGTCACCCACATTACGACTGCGTCTTCCAAGTTGTCGGTATAATAATTTTTACGGATGCCGCCCTCCCGGAATCCGAGTTTCTGATACAGCGATCTGGCGGCGGTATTGCTGACCCTGACCTCAAGTGTCATGGTGTTGGCCCCCGCCTGCTTTGCGACTTCCTTCACTTTCCTCATGAGCGCTTCCCCAAGCTTGCGGCCCCTATACCCAGGCAGTACCGCAATGTTGGTGATATGCGCTTCATCCAGGACAATCCAAACGCCGCAATAGCCGACCACCCGGCCTTCATATTCCAGCAGAAGATAGACGGCAAACCGGTTATGGATAATATCATTGTAAAAAGCCGATTCCGGCCACGGGACCGTAAAGGATTGATTTTCTATATGCACAATCAGAGGGATATCATATTGGTTGGCATAGCGGAATGAGATTGTTGCCTGCGTTTCTTCCTGTCTCATGATTCCCGCCCCTGTTTCTCAAGCCACTTGGCTTCGGCTTCCACCAAACGGATATAATTTGGCGCAAATGAGTGGACATCCTCTGGAGGCATGTTCATACCGAGCCTCCCAAGCTCACCCGGCCGGGGATTGTATTCGGCAGGATCCGCCATAACCGCCATGGTTCCAAGAGCAGATCGGAAGGTTTCTTCATGGACATGCATCGCATTCCCGATAAAAAGAACCGGTTTTTCCAGATCCCTCAGTTGCTCCGCCCACTCCTTCGCCAACATGTTGGTGTCTTGTTTCACGTTCTGGAGTTCGCCATCCACGAATCGGTATAGCCCTGTATATACGAGTCCCCGCCTCGCATCGAAAAACGGAGAGATGTATCCGTCGAAATATCGTCCGGTTGCCGCAGACACAGCAAGACTGGACACGCCAGATAACGGGATTCCGAGGCTCCAGGCCATGGTCTTTGCAATCGTGACGCCAATCCGAACCCCGGTGTAGGAACCGGGACCTTTTGCCACGACAATTTTTGTCAGAGCTGACGGTTCGATGCCGCAATCTTTCATCAGCTGCTCAATCGCAGGCATGACGCGAACACTGTGGTTCTTTTTTAAATTGGTTATATATTCACCGATGACCTGGTCTTTGCTTAGAAGTGCAATTCCAAGGACATCGTTTGACGTATCAATCGCCAGTATATTCATGTAAAAACTCCTTAATTAAAGCTTCATACCTATCTCCCTTA